>JAUXWH010000120.1 GCA_030681365.1 Bradyrhizobium sp. | reverse complement strand
GGTCGGGATCTCGTTCCAGATCAGGTAATCCATGATCGAGAATTTGGCGCCGAGCAGCAGGCCCGAGGGGAACAGGAACATGTTCACGATGGAATGCTCGAAGGTCATGAAGAAGAACAGCATGATCGGCATCCACATCGCAATCACCTTGCCGCTGACCGTGGTCGAGATCATGGCGCCGACCACGCCGGCCGAGACCATCCAGTTGCAGAGCATGGCGCGGACGAACAGCGTCAGCATGCCGCCGGCGCCATGCTCGGCATAACCGACGGTGCGGCCTTCGCCGATGGTGCCGATGACCTGGCCGACCTTGTCCGGCGGCGTGGTGAAGCCGAAGGTGAAGACGATCGCCATCATCACGGCTACGGTAAAGGCGCCGGCGAAATTGCCGATGAACACCAGCCCCCAGTTGCGCAGCACGCCGCCGACGGTGACGCCGGGGCGCTTGTCGATCAGCGCCAGCGGACACAGCACGAATACGCCGGTCAAAAGATCGAAGCCGAATAGATAGAGCATGCAGAAGCCGACCGGAAACAGCGCCGCACCGACGATCGGAACGCCGGTCGAAACGGTGACGGTCACCGCGAACGCGGCGGCCAAAGCCAGGATCGCGCCGGCCATGTAGGCCCGGATGATGGTGTCCCGGGTGGACATGAATATCTTGGCTTCGCCGGCATCCACCATCTTGGTGACGAATTCCGAAGGCGCGAGATAGGCCATTAGGTTTTTCCTGTTGTTTCTGAATCGGATGAGCGAGGGGGACCGCGTTCGATCGGAAACAGGAATGCGCGCGTCCTCCCTTGCGAGATGACATCGCAACGACTGCGCCAAGCTGCCTCTGGAAGGTCGCTTCGAGCTGCCCCTGCACCTCAGCCCGCGTCGGCTTCAGCAATCCGGTGGACGGCAGTCGTCATTGACCTGGGAAAGACAGAGCAATCGACATGCCAACCCTGGGTTTGGGAGAAGGCACTGAAACCATGGGGGATTTGGCTAATAATTCGCTGCCCGCAGCGAGGGTGCTGCCGTATATTTGTGCAACTGCTCAGATGTAGCGCAGGCCCTCGCCGCTCAAGCAGACCGGTAGAATGCCGGCAGAATCAACTCAATCCAGATCGAACAAACGGACCTGCGGCCTTTCGGTGCGCACCGGTTCGAAGGCAAATATCGGCCCGCTTTCGGTTTCTTCCCGCACCCTTGCCTCGACCTCGCGCAGCTCCTGTTCCTGCCGCTGCTGCGCGCGCCGTTTCTCCGACCATTGCTGGCGCCGCTCGCTGCGTCGCTTGTCGGTTGCGGCCCGCTTGATGTCGGCGTCCTTCGCCTTGGCAAAGGAGTCTTCAGGTGCCGTCGCGGCCTGTTTCTGCGCGGGTGACGTCTTTGGCTCGGCGGGAACGGGGGCGGCGGGCTGTTGTGAAGAGGCTGGGGCTTCTGCCGTTGACGCAGCGGCCGGTTGCGAAATGACTTTCTGCGGCGAGGGCTCGGGTGCCGGAGCGGCAACCGTGTTGTGCGCCGGCGGCTGCTCAGGCGCGGGGCCGGCCGGCGCCGCGGCGGTTGTAGATGAGGGCGACGCGGCACGATCTGGCGCGGGTTCCGACGGGTCGGCTTTCACGTCAATGGGTTGCGACGACATGCGCTGTTCCAGCTTCGTCACCTCCTGTTTGGGGGATTTCGGGCTGATCATGTCCGCGAACAGCAATCCTCCGCCGATACCGCCGACAATCGCGGCGATGACGGTTCCGGCTCCCGCAAAATAGGCCGTCGAAGCGCGCATGAGATGGCTCCCTTCCGACTGGAAACGCGCGGCCGGTGCCGATGTTCCGGCGGCCCGGCGCGGACGCCCCCATGAACATGGCTGTCGCCAAACCGGTTCCTGGCGTTAAACTGCGACGGCCGTGGGAAGGCAGCCGGGACAGGATGGATGAGTGTGTTGAGCGATCAGGGCGCCTCGCAGCCTGTCTCGATTTTGCTTGTCGAGGACGACGCGCCGACCTTGTGGCGGCTGCAGGACGCGCTGACAAAGGCCGGATTCCAGGTCACATCGGCGGCGACCCTGGCCGATGCCCGCGCCAGCCTGGCACAAGCCGGCCCGAAGGTTCTTCTCACCGATCTGCAGCTGCCTGACGGCCACGGCAACGAGCTGATCCGCGAGACCAGGCGGCGCTGTCCCGACACCGAAATCATGGTGATCTCGATTCTCGGCGACGAGGAGAGCGTGATCTCCGCCATCACCGTCGGCGCCACAGGCTATCTTCTGAAGGACGCCTTTCCGACCGACATCGCCGCCACCGTTCGCGAACTGGTGGCCGGACATTCGCCGATCTCGGCGTCGATCGCCCGCTTCATCGTGCGCCGGACCCAGAGCACCGCCGAACCGCCGCCCGGCCCGCCGCTCAACACCGCGAAACTGACACCGCGGGAGATCGACATCCTCTGGGGCATCGCCAAGGGTTTCAGCTACGCCGAGATCGCCGGTCACCTCGGACTGTCACGCCAGACCGTTCCCGGCCACATCAAGAACATCTACCGCAAGCTGGAAGTCCATACCCGCGGCGAAGCGGTGTTCGAGGCGCTGCAGCAGGGCCTGATCCGGTTGTGACCGAGGCCGCGCCGTCGACCGTTTCTTCCGGCCGTCGGCGCTGGCCGAAGCGGGCCACGCTGCTGGTCCAGTATCTGCTGCTCCAGCCACTCATCATTGTCCTTTGCCTGCTCGTGCTGCGCATCCCGCCACCGGAACCGCCTTCCCGCTATCTCGTCACCGATTTCAACCTGCGGGAGAGCGGCGCTGAACAGGTCGTGACGCTGCCGCACTTTACCGCGTCGCGCCATACGATGAACGATCCGCCGCGTTACAGCGGCCGCTTCACCTGGCCTGGCGGCGAGCCGCGGCCCGCGTGGTCGGTGATGCTGCCGCGCTTCACCAACGGCGTCGAGGTGGCCATCAACGGCGTCGTGATCCTGGACAGCCGACGCAACCCCGCCGCCAACCGGCCCGATCGTAATACGCCTGAAATCGCCGTCATCCCGGCGTCGCTGCTGCGCGAAGGTACGAACGATCTTTCGATCCGGCTGTTCGTATGGGGGCCGATCAGGGGCTTTCTCGATCGCCTCTATGTCGGCCCGGACGCGGAGTTGCGACCAAGTTACGACATGCGCATGCTGCTGTTCGTCACTTTGCCGGTGGTGTTTTCGGCATGGCAGGCGATCCTCGCCGTGATCCTCGGCATCATGTGGGTAATGCGGCGCCACGAGCCGGCCTATGGCGTGCTGGCCGCGGCGATGGCGATCGGCGTCGGCCAGGCGTTTTTCCAGACGCCGCTGGAAGCGTCGGCCTTCTCCAGGCTCAACGCGATTCTGATTTCCGCGGCGCCGCTGGAGAGCGCGCTCGTACTGGCCTTCGCGCTATTGTTCTTCGGCTGGAAATGGCCGCGTTACGGCTGGCTGATCTTCGCCCCCGGCCTGGTGGTCGCAGCGGCGGGACTGGTCGGCGACGCGACGCTGAGCCGCGACGCCTTCATGCTGGTCGGCGCGCCGACGGTCGGCCTCTATCTCATCGCGCTGGCGCTGGTGATCGGTCACGCGGTCTGGCAGCGGCAGGACGCCGTCAGTGTCATGCTGGGCTGCGCGCTGACGATCGTGCTGACCTGCTGGGTGCTCGACCTGCTCTCGGTGACCCAGCTCGTGCCCAGCCGCCGCATCATGTTCGCGCGCCTGTCATATTCGGCCATGCTCGTGGCGATCGGCGCCGCACTGACCTGGCGGTTTGCCCGCGCGCTCAACCAGGTCGACGGCTTCGCCGCCAGCATGGTCGCCCAGGTGCGCGAGGCCGAGGACAAGCTGAAGGCCAGTTTTGTCAGAGAAGAAGAGCGCGCCCGTGCCGCGGCGCTGGCGCGCGAGCGCACCCGCCTGATGCGCGACCTGCATGACGGCCTCGGCGGCCAGCTCGTCAGCATCGTTGCGCTGAGCGAGCGCGGCAATGCCGGCGCCGGAATCGGCGACGCGGCGCGGGCAGCGCTGAAGGATCTTCGCCTCGTCATCGATTCCATGGACGATATCGGCGGCGACCTGATGCTGGCGCTGGGCTCGTGGCGCGAGCGGGCCACGGCGCAGCTGCGGCCGCACGACATTGCGCTGGTCTGGCGGGCGGTCGACCCGCAGGGCCTGCCGGTTCATCCCGAACTCAGGCCCTGGCACGTCATCCAGATCGTGCGGCTGCTGGACGAGGCCGTGACCAACGCCGTCAAGCACGCCGAGGCGCGGCGCATCACCGTGAGCATCGAGACAACAATTGATGTCCAGGCTGACTCTCAGCCCCTCGCGCGCGGCCGCATCACCATCGAGGACGACGGCAAGGGTTTTGAGCTGGATCCGGCGGATCGGTGGGATCCGGGCGGCGAAGCAGCCGCGGCCGCTCAACATGCGGCGCGCGGCCTGCGCAACATGCGAAGCCGCGCCGCGCGCTGCGGCGCGGAGCTGGAGCTGACCTCGGATGCCGGCGGCACCCGCGTCAGGCTGACATTGCCCCATCGCTTTCCCGACAGCGATGCCGCTGCCGGTTGAGCTTCTGTCGTTCAGCGGCGGCCGACGCGGTTGACCGGACCGCCGCGGTTCATCGGCGTGCCGGCGCGGACACCGACGCCCGGTGCGCCGACCCCGACACCGGCCACGCCGACCCTCGGCGTCACCACCGCGGCGCGGGCCACCGGTGCGACCACCACCGGCGTCGGCCGGACCACGCAGCCCTTCGGCACGCCGACGGTCTTGCAGTAAACCGCGGCTTCGGCCGAGGCTGCCCCCAGCGAAATCGACGCCAGTGTCGACAGCACCGTCAAGGTCAAACCGGCGCCCACCCATCCTGCCTTCTTCAACATCTTATCTCTCCCTGATTGGTCGAGCAGCCCGCGAACGACCGGCCGGTCATCGCCGCTGCCGTGAGATGTTGGTGGACCATCGCCGCGCGCGAAAACATCCCATGAAGATGGGGGAATGGTCCGCGCTGCCATTCAGGCCGCATTCATCGCGGCACGCCGTTCGCAAAGACGACATCAAGGCGACATCGCGCAAATCGCGGGTCGCGCCGCCGCGGCTTGTGCACATGCCAGGCCGCGGGCGCCGCAGTGCGAGACTCGAACCTGCTTCCGGTGCCGACAGCGATGCCGCTGCCGGCCGGCTTCAACTGCCTAGTGGCGGCCGGCGCGGTTGACCGGACCACCGCGGTTCGTCGGGGTACCTGCACGAACGCCGACTCCCGGCGCGCCGGCGCCAACGCCGGCGACGCCTGCCCTGCCCGGTGCGCCAGCGGCCGCAGTCGGCTTGGCCACGCAGCCTTCCGGCACGCCGGCCGACTTGCAATACACCACGGCGGCTTCGGCGGAGCCCGCGGCCAGCGAAACCGGGGCCAGCATCGACACCACCGTCAAGGCCAGACCAGCACCAAGCCATCCTGTTTTGTTCGACATTTTATTATATCTCCCGATTGGACGCGGCCTTGCGACGAACGATCGATCGTCGCAGCCGACGCCAGCGCCCCCGACGCTGGATCGCGCGGGTCAAGATCTCATGAAGAAAGATGCGCGGTTTGACGGCAACGGCGTCGCTTGCCGGCGACCCCGCGACGCCATGAACATGGCGTAGACCGCGGTCGCCACTTTGACGAGGTTGCGCTCGTTAAAGGTCAAGCAAATGATTCGAAAGGATCCGTAATGAGAACTTCAGCATTCGTTACCCTTGTCCTCCTGCTGTCGGGAGCATCCGCGGGCGCGCAATCCGGACCGAGCCGGCAGGAGCAGATGGCCTGCCGCTCCGATGCGGGAAAATTCTGCGCCGAGCATATCGGCAAGCCGCCGCAGATGAACGCCTGCCTGAAGGAGAACAAGACCAGGCTTTCGGATTCCTGCCGCAAGGTGGTGGAATCGCGCGGCGGGTAAGGGCGGCAAAAGCGTCACCATGCTGCATCCTTCGAGACGCTTGGGCAACATACTCCATTCCCTCATGGTGAGGAGCGCGTTCGGCAGCGCCCTGGCGCTGTCCGGCGCGCGTCTCGAACCATCGGGCCTCCTGCTTGCTGCCATCCTTCGAGACGCCGCGCGAGGCTCCTCAGGATGAGGTCGGGATTCGTTCACATGCTGTCAGGAAGACGACTGCTAACCCTCGCGTGAGGAGCGCGGCAACGCCGCGCGTCTCGAACCATGAAGCTAGCGATGGACGGTAACGATGGCCCGGCCGCCTCAAATCATCGAGGCGACTTTTTCCAGGCCGATGATACGGGCGAGCGTGCGCACTTCGCGCTTCTGGTCTTCGCGCAGCTGGAACAACAGCGGCATCGCCGCCGATTTCAGCTGCTGGACTTCTTCGGCGTCGGGATCGATCAGGGCGCCGGGATCGGACTTGCGGCTCACATGGATCTTGCGCGCAATGCCGCGCAGCGCGGTTTCCACCGCCGGCCAGTAGGATTCCTGGGAGGATGAAAGCTTGAGCCGTTGCTTGATGCCGGCGATCTGCTCGTCGCTGAGCAGCGCGTAGGGTTTTTGTACCGGCGGCCGCGGCTTGGCGACGACCTTCGGCTTCGGCGGCGGTGCGGCCTCTGGGGCGGCGGCCTGCGGGGCGGCGATCTCCGGCGGCACCATGTCGACGGGGTCGGCCGATGCAAAGGCCTGGCGCAGCGGCGCGCTCAGCGTGACGTCTTGCGACGGTCCGATCGAGGCCAGCGCGAATCTGCCGGCGACCGCCAGTTTGTCCTGCTTGGCCGCCGTGTTGGAAACCGGATGCGGGGAAAGCGATGCGGTGGTGATTTCGAGCCCGGCCGCCGGAACGCCGTCGCGACCCAGGATGCTGGCGGCGGCGGCGCCGACCACGAGGAAACAGGTCAGCGCAATGATCGTCGTTACCCGCGTCACGCAGCTCTCCGTTTCCCCAAGGCGACCCTTATCACTTTCACGATAACTGGGAATTAATTAAGGCCTAACCATGCCACCCCTGCGGCAGGCCCGATTCGGGCAAAATCGTCGCCAAAATGGTTAATTTCAGGCCGCAACTGCCAGTTCGTAGGCGTCCTGGATATCGGCCACGATATCGGAAGCCTCCCACAGCGCGTCCGGCGCCACCGATTTCAGGCTGATGGTCCAGTTGCCCTTGGAGGTGCGGGGCATCGAGACGATGTCGAATTGCACGCTGCGGCACAAAGGATGCCGGTCGAGCGCATAGGCGACCCGGGTCCTGATCTCATCGAGGGTGGCCGGGGTCTTGGCAAACAGCGTCTCCAAATCCATCTCGCATCCCCTTGAACGGCGGCTCCTGGCGCATCCCGCCGCTGGTGGCGACAGATGGCCCTGGAACCGATTCTTGGAGCGAGATGGTTAACGGCGCGTTAACCCGAGGTGAATCCGTAGTGTCACGGTAAGTGCAACATCGAAGTTCGTCATGCCCGGCAGAAGCGCGAAGCGCGTCTTCGCGCTTCTGCCCGGCCATGACGAAAAGGCGGATTCGTTCTGGCGCGCCTTAATCCGGCACCACGCGCACCGCGCCGCGGGCGGCGCTGGTGGTCAGCGCGGCATAGGCCTTCAGCGCCATCGTTATCTTGCGGGGTCGTTTCTTCGCCGGCTTCCATGCCTCGGCCCCGCGGGCCAGCATCGCCTCGCGGCGCTGCGCCAGCACCGCATCGTCCACCAGCAGGCTGATCGAGCGGGCGGGAATGTCGATGCGGATACGGTCACCGTCCTCAACGAGGCCGATCAGGCCGCCTTCCGCCGCTTCCGGTGAAAGATGTCCGATCGAAAGTCCCGAGGAGCCGCCGGAGAAGCGGCCGTCGGTGACCAGCGCGCAGACTTTGCCGAGCCCCTTCGATTTGAGGTAGCTGGTCGGGTACAGCATCTCCTGCATGCCGGGGCCTCCGCGCGGTCCCTCGTAGCGCACCACGACGACGTCGCCGGGCTTGATCTTGCCGCCGAGGATGCCCTCGACCGCGGCATCCTGGCTTTCGAAGATCCGCGCCGGTCCCTCAAATTTAAGGATGCTCTCGTCGACCCCGGCGGTTTTCACGATGCAGCCCTCGAGCGCGATGTTGCCCGAAAGCACGGCGAGGCCGCCATCCCTGGAATAGGCATGCTCGACGTCGCGGACACAGCCCGTGCTGCGGTCGGTATCGAGTTCCTCGAAGCGGCGTTCCTGACTGAAGGCCACCTGCGTCGGCACATTGCCCGGCGCCGCCATGAAGAACTTGCGGACGCTCTCGCTTTTGGTGCGCTTGATGTCCCAGCGGTTCAGCGCATCCTCCAGCGACGTGGCGTGGACCATAGGCAGCCCGCGATTGAGCAGGCCAGCACGGTCGAGTTCGCCGAGGATCGCCATCACGCCGCCGGCGCGATGCACGTCCTCGAGATGCACGTCGGGCACCGAGGGCGCCACCTTGCACAGCACCGGCACCCGGCGCGACAGCCGGTCGATATCCTGCATGGTGAAGGGAATCTCGCCTTCATAGGCGGCGGCCAGCAGATGCAGCACCGTGTTGGTCGAGCCGCCCATCGCGATATCCAGCGTCATGGCATTTTCGAACGCCTTGAAGCTGGCGATCTTGCGCGGCAGCGCGCTCTCGTCATCCTGTTCGTAATAGCGGCGCGCCAGGTCGACGATCAGGTGGCCGGCCTCGACGAACAGCCCCTTGCGGTCGGCATGGGTCGCCAGCACCGAGCCGTTGCCGGGCAGCGCCAGGCCCAGCGCCTCGGTCAGGCAGTTCATGGAATTGGCGGTGAACATGCCCGAGCACGATCCGCAGGTCGGGCAGGCCGAGCGTTCGATGGTCTCGACATCGGCGTCGCTGACGGACTCATCGGCCGCCGCGACCATGGCGTCGATCAGATCGACCGACCGGATCTTGCCCTCGATGCTGACCTTGCCGGATTCCATCGGCCGGTCCGACACGAATACGGTGGGGATGTTGATCCGCAGCGCCGCCATCAGCATGCCCGGCGTGATCTTGTCGCAGTTGGAGATGCAGACCATGGCGTCGGCGCAATGCGCGTTGACCATGTATTCGACGCTGTCGGCGATGATCTCGCGCGACGGCAGGCTGTAGAGCATGCCGTCATGGCCCATCGCGATGCCGTCATCGACCGCGATGGTGTTGAATTCCTTGGCGACGCCGCCGGCCTTCTCGATCTCGCGCGCCACCAGCTGGCCGAGGTCCTTGAGATGGACGTGGCCCGGCACGAACTGGGTAAAGGAATTGACCACGGCGATGATCGGCTTGCCGAAGTCCTCGTTCTTCATGCCGGTGGCGCGCCACAGGCCGCGGGCGCCCGCCATGTTGCGGCCGTGGGTGGTGGTCCTGGATCGGTAGGCGGGCATGGGCGTTCCTCTGGGTCGGACGGTTTGGAGGTGTTCTATACGGTGTGGCGGGCGGCTTGAAAGCGCTTTGTCGCAGGGGCGCCATGCGGCGGCGCGTTCTATCGCGCTGCAGCGGCGCGGTATTCGGCCATCGTCTGCGCCACGAGGTCGTCGACCGACAGCACCGCCGATACCCCCGACGTCGAATGGCCCGCGCTCCAGATGTCGCGCCAGCGCGCCGGGCGGTTGTCACGGGCGCCGATGTCGATGTCCTTGCCGATGTCGATCGCGCCGCGCGGCGGCAGGTTTTCTGGATCGAGGCCCGCCGCGGCGATGGAGGGACGCAGCATGTTGGTCTGCAGGCCGGTAAAGGCCGTGGTCAACAGGATGTCGTCGGCGCTGCTCGTGACCAGCATCGCCTTGTACCTGGGGTCGGCCATGCTCTCGGCGGTGGCGATGAATTTGGTGCCCATATAGGCGAGGTCGCAGCCGAGCGCCTGCGCCGCGCGCAGCGCGTGGCCATCGCCGATGCCGCCGGCCAGCACGACCGGTCCGTCGAAAAACCCGCGCACCGCGCGGACGAACACGAACGGATTGAGCCAGCCGGTCTGGCCGCCCGCCCCCGCCGTCAGCAGCACCAGCCCGTCGGCGCCTGACGCCACCGCGCGCTCGGCATGGCGGATGCTGGCGACGTCGGCGAAGACCAGCGCGCCGGCATCGTGCAGCGGCGCCAGCACCGGCGCGGGCGAACCGACCGAGGTGATCACGAGTTCGGGCTGATGCCGCAGCAGCACTTGCAGGTCCGCTTCCAGCCGCTCGTTGGAACGGTGCACGATCAGGTTCGGACAGACCGGCGCCGATGGATTGCCGGTTTGATCGGAATGCCGGCGCAGCCGGTCTTCGATGTCGCCGAGCCAGACGTCGAGCTGTTCGGGGCTGCGGCAGTTCACCGTCGGAAACGACCCGACCACGCCGTTACGGCAGGCCGCCGTCACCAGCTCGACGCCGGAGACCAGAAACATCGGCGCCGCGATCAGCGGCAGGCTGAGGCGGCCATGAAAGCGCGCGAGCGGATCGGTCTGCTTCAAAGTCATTGTCCCCGCTTCAACACTGATGCTAGCGTTTTGCCAACACTGGCACAGGGAACGCCCAAGACAAAGTCAGTGACAAGATCGCTGGAGGAAACATGTCCGATCCGCTCTATGCCTTTCCGACCGTGTGTGCGCAGACGTTGCGAGCGCTGGCGCGCTATCCGCAGCGCACTGCATTCAGTTGGCCGGGCGGATCGATCACCTACCAGGGCGCCACCGACCTGATCGGCCGCATCCAGAAGGTGTTCATGCAGATCGGGCTTCAGCCGGGCACGCGGGTCGCGTTCCTCACCGCCAACCGCGCCGACACCTGGTGCGCGGGCGTCGCCGCGCAATTGTCGCGGCTGTCGATCACCTGGCTGCATCCCCTGGGGTCGCTCGACGACCAGCTGTTCCAGATCGAGGATTCCGAAGCCGAGATGCTGGTGATCGACGCCGATGCGTTCCGCGACCGCGGCGGCGACCTCGCGGCAAGAGCATCCGGCCTGAAAGCCGTGTTCACGCTGGGCGCGGCCGGTTACGGCGTGGACCTGTTGGCCGCGGCCGATGCCGCGGGCACCGCCAGCCCGCGCAACTTTGCCGGGCCTGACGATATCGCGACGCTCAATTACACCGGCGGCACCACCGGCAAGTCGAAGGGCGCGCTGCGCACCCATCGCGAATATGGCGGTTTTGCCAATGCCATCCTGGCCGATTTCGAGATCCCGGATACCCCAAGCTATCTGACGGTGGCGCCGATCAGCCACGTCGCCGGCACCAAGGTGCTGCCGACGCTGATGCGCGGCGGCACCGTGCACATGCTGAAGGGTTTCGATCCCGAGGCGGTGTTCAGGACCATCGCGCGCGAGCGCATCAATTTCACGCTGCTGGTGCCGACCATGATCTACGTTCTGCTGGATCATCCGGCGCTGGAGAAGAACGACCTCTCCTCGCTCGAACTGCTGCTCTACGGCGCCTCCGCGATGTCGCCGAGCCGGCTGGTCGAGGGCATCGAGCGGATCGGTCCGGTGTTTTCGCAGCTCTACGGCCAGACCGAGTGCTACCCGGTTTCGGTGCTGCGCAAGAGGGATCACGATCCGAAGACGCCGGAGATGTTTACCTCCTGCGGCTTCCCGATCGCCGCTTGCGAGGTCAAAGTGCTCGACGACAACGACGAGGAAGTCGCGACCGGCGAAGCCGGCGAGATCTGCGTGCGCGCGCCGCATGTGATGGCCGAATACTGGAAGCGGCCGGAACAGACAACCGAGACCCTGAAAAACGGCTGGCTGCATACCGGCGACATCGCCCGCGCCGACGAGCGCGGCTATATGTTCATTCTCGACCGCAAGAAGGACATGATCGTCACCGGCGGCTTCAATATCTTTCCGCGCGAGGTCGAGGACGTGCTGTCGCAGCACCCCGATGTCGCGATGGTCGCGGTGGTGGGCGTGCCCGACGACAAGTGGGGCGAGGCCGTCACCGCCGTCGTGGTCGCGCGCGAAGGCGCCAGGCCGACCGAACAGGAGCTGATCGCCCTGGTGAAGGCCCGCAAGGGCGCTGCGCATGCGCCCAAGCACATCAAGTTCGTCACGGAGCTGCCGATGACCGGCGTCGGCAAGGTCGACAAGAAGGTGCTGAAGGCGGGATTCTGGGCCGGGCGGGACCGGATGGTGGGGTAGAACGACCTCGTGTCCCGGACGCGGTGCGGCACCCTTTGTGCCGCTCCGCAGAACCGGGACCCACACACCATCGCGACCTCGATGGGTCTCGGATCAGCGGCGCGCTGTGCAGCATCCGGGACACACCCTCACCTCATCGCAGCAATTGATCGAGCCGGTCGCGCAGCTGGTCCTGGTGATAGGGCTTTGCCAGTCGCGGCAGATCGAGCTGGGCGCCCTCGGGCAACTCCGCATAGCCGGTGGCGAGCAGGATCGGCAATGACGGCCGCATTTCGCGGGTCGCCGCGGCCAGTTCGAGCCCGGTCATGCCGGGCATCACATGGTCCGTCATCATCAGGTCGATCGGCTGCTCGCTCCTGAGGATATCGAGCGCGTGCAGGCCGGAACTGACTCCGATCACGTGATGTCCGAGATCTTCCAGCATTTCGGTGGTCGACATCGCGATCAACGGGTCGTCGTCGACGAACAATATCACCGCCGAGCGGTTGACCTTTTGCAGCGCCTGCACGGAGCCTTCGACTTCCGGCGCCGACGTGGCGACCGGCAGCACCAGCGTCGCGGCCGTGCCCTTGCCCACCGTGCTCGATAGCTGCAGCGCGCCGCCGAGCTGGACCGCAAGCCCGTGCACCATCGACAGGCCGAGGCCGGTGCCCTTGCCCAGCGGCTTCGAGGAGAAGAACGGTTCGATCGCCTTCTTCAGGATCTCGGGCGTCATGCCCTTGCCGGTATCGATGACTGACAGTTTCAGGTAATCGCCGGACGGCAATGTGGAATCGCCGGCCGCCCGGTATCCGGCAACACGGATGTCGATCGTGCCGCCGTCTTCCATGGCGTCGCGCGCGTTGATGGCGAGGTTGAGGATCGCCAGCTCGAGCTGGTTGGCGTCGATCCGCGCCGGCGGCAGCCCCTCGGGAATATCGAGCCGCAGCGCCACGCGCGGCCCGAGCGAGCGTTCGAGCAGATCGATCATGCCCTGGATCAGGGACCGCAGATCCACCGCCACCGCGCGCAAATCCTGCTGACGCGCGAACGCCAACAGCCGCTGGGTCAGCGACGCGCCGCGCTCGGCGCCCTGCATCGCGCCGTCGATCAACCGGTGCAGGCGCGGATCGTCGGGCATGCGCTTGCGCAACAGATCGAGGTTGCCCATCACCGCCATCAGGAGATTGTTGAAATCATGCGCGACACCGCCGGTGAGCTGGCCGATGGTCTCCATCTTCTGGGCCTGGCGCAACTGCTCCTGCGCCCTTTCACGTGCCGCGACCTCCTTCATCAACTCGGCGGTGCGCTGCTCGACCCGCTGTTCCAGTGTTGCCGTCAGCTCGGCGAGCGCGGTGCGTTCGGACGCCAGCTGCGCCAGCAGGTTCTCGCGTTCGATTTCTGCGAGCTTGCGCGCGGTGATGTCGGAGGAGACGCCGACCAGCGATTTGATGCTGCCGTCCGGCGCGCGAACCGCGCGGGCGCGGACATCGATCCAGTGCTGCGATCCGTCCGGCCAGATGGCGCGGTATTCGATGCTGTAGTCCGTACCGGTCTTGATGGTTCGATCCATCACCTCGGCGCGCCTGCCGCGATCGTCCGGATGAATCGCATCCAGCAGGTCCTGGTACGAAAACGGGTCGTTGGGCTTGCGCCCGAAGAACGCCTTGCAGGTGCCGGAAGCCTCGAGCTCCAATCCGGGCAGATGCAACTCCAGCGCACCGAGATGGCCCGCCCTGAGCGCGGTCTGCAGCAGGCCTTCGCTTTCGGTGAGGTCCGCGAGAATGGCGCGGGTCTGGTACTGGCGGCGGCGGCCGCGGATCGCGGAGACGACAATGCTCATCAGCGTGGTCGGGTGAAACGGCCGTTCGATGAACGTAACGTTGCCCAGGACCTGTCCAAGCCGCACCGCGTCCGGATTGCGCTCCGGCCCGCCGCCCTGGCGTGTCAGCAGCACGATCGGGAAATCGGACCATGACGGCTGATCGCCGAGCCAGCGCATCAGGCCGCGCAGATCCGCGGTCTTGATCGCCTCGTCGGCGATCACGGCGAGGCCGGCGCCGCGCTCGATCTCCTGAATCAGTTCGGCAATGTCGCCGCAGATGTCGGCGCAAAGACCCGCTTCCCTGATCAGCGCCGCGGCCACCGCCGCGTCGCGTCCCGTCGGAGCCAGGATGACGGCGCGCTCGGATGAGGCTCCGGGTTTCACGGGTTCGGCTCCTCCAGCAGCGGCTGGCCTTCACCGACATAGACCGGCACGCCGCGAAGCACGCCCTGAAACCCGTCGAGCGGCGCGCCGATGGTGAGGCCGCGGCCATCGATGCGGTATTCACGAATGGTCGATTCATGCGTGCCGGTCCGCTTCTTGATGATCGACATCGCGCGCCGCACGGAGCCCAGCGCCTCGAAGTAGCGCAGCAGAATCACCGTGTCGGCGAGATAGGTCACGTCGACCGGCGCCTTCATGTCGCCGACCAGCCCGTGCTGGGCCACCGTCATGAAGGTCGCGGCCCCCCTGCGGTTCAGATATTGCAGCAATTCGTGGATATGCAGGATCAACGAATTTTCCTCGGGCATCGCGGCCTGGTAGCCGTTAAGGCTGTCGATCACCACGGTCTTGATCTCATCGTCATCGACACGCTTGCGGACCCGGTGGGCGAATTCACCGGGCGACAGTTCAGCGGCATCAACCTGTTCGATGACGAGATTGCCGCCGCGCTGCATGCTTTCAAGGTCGATGCCGATGCCCTTCATGCGCGAGAACAGCAGACCGAGCTCTTCGTCGAACACGAACAGCGCGGCCTTCTCGCCTCGCTTTATCGCCGCAACGGCAAATACGATGGTGGCAAGGGATTTGCCGGTGCCGGCTGGTCCGAGAATCAGCGTGCTCGAACCGGTCTCGACGCCGCCGCCCAGCAGCTGGTCGAATTCCGCGATGCCGCTCGACACCTTGTAGCGGGTGAAGTTGCTGCGGTGTTCCGACGCGACCAAACGCGGAAAGACGTTGAGTCCGCCGGTCGTGATGGTGACGTCGTGGTAGCCGCCGCGAAACTTCACGCCGCGATACTTGATGACGCGCACGCGGCGCCGCTCCGCGCCGTAGGCCGGCGCCAGCTCCTCGAGGCGGAACACGCCATGGGCGACGCTGTGCACGGTCTTGTCCGCGGCTTCGGCGGTGAGATCGTCGAGCAGAAGGACGGTGGTGTGAAATTGCGCGAAGTAGTGCTTGATCGCCAGAATCTGCCGCCGGTAGCGCAGCGAACTTTGCGCCAGCAGCCGGATTTCGGAGAGGCTGTCGAGCACCACCCGGTCCGGCCGGACGCGCGCGACAATCTCGAAAATCTGCTTGGTGGTTTCGCCGAGTTCGAGATCGGATGAATACAGCAGGCTCTGCTGCTGGTCGGCATCGAGCAGGCTTTCCGGCGGCAGCAATTCGAACACCTCGAGGCCGGCGCCCAGCGACCAGCCGTGCGAGGCCGCGCCGGCGCGCAGTTCGCGCTCGGTTTCGGACAGGGTGATGTAGAGACATTTCTCACCGGCCCTGGCGCCTTCGAGCAGGAATTGCAGCGCCACCGTGGTCTTGCCGGTGCCCGGGGCGCCTTCGGCAAGAAAGAGATGCCCGCGCGTGAACCCGCCCGACAGGATGTTGTCGAGCCCCCAGATTCCAGTTTTCGCCTTGTCGGCAAGTGTTTCCACAGCGTCCATGCAACCCCCTGACCGGGGAAAAACCGCCACGCCGTCCAACCGTTCCCAAAAATGGAACTATTTTTGCGGGAACAATTTGCGGCCCGTGCGCGCCACGCGCCCATCCGGACAAGGACGCGTGACCGGAATTCCGATTCACTCCAAGGCGCGGCAAGCCACGTATCGCTATCGCTTCTCGATCACGAGACTCTGCACGGCACGGCCGAAATAGCCCCTGACGTCCGCCAGCCGCGCCATCGCGAGGCCGGCGCCATTGGGACCGATCCAGGATTCGGCATCGAGCAGGATCCATTCGCCGACCGGCTGCCGTGCAAAACTGACGGTGAGATCGGTGTTGATAAAAGTCCATTCGTGGAAATCCAGCACGGCCGAGGTGCCGTTGCAGAAATCCGCCGCGACCACGGCCCGCATTGCCTGCGATACCGGCGACCCTTCGACCAGCGTTCGGTCGGCCCGGTACCAGATCGCGCCGGGTCCGGGCACGCCGAAGCTGCCGCGGGCGGCGCGCAGGGACATGCCCGATACGAAGGGGCTCGAGGAAAAATTCGCCGGCTCGACGCGCGATTGATCCGGCCCCGGAAGCTCAACCGGCAAGTCCGCGACCTCAGGCGGCAGCGCCAGCGCCTGGCTCTTGATCTTGAGCACGGTGGCGCCGACCACGACGGCGTCGCCGGCGCGCAGCCGGATGGCGCACAGCTGAATCTTGCGCCCCTCGCGCAGCACCTCGGTCTCCAGCGTCAGCGGCGCCACCGGCACCGGGCGCATCAGGTCGATGGTGACGCGTGCGATCTGCATCGGCACCGGCGTCGCCATCGCCTCCGCCGCCCACACCACCAGCGATGCCGGCGCGGAGCCATGCTGCATGCCGGGATCCCAGGGGCCCGCGGCATCCGGACTGGTGAGGACGCGGTTGCCGTCCACGCGAAAAATAGCGTCCATTGGTTTTAGCAATCCTGTTGAATGTTCGAGCGCCGCTTTTCTTCCCTTCTCCCCTTGTGGGAGAAGGTGGCGCGCTTTGGAGCGCAATTGCGCTCCTGAGCGCGCCGGATGAGGGGTCTGCATCCGCGGAAAGAACCCCTCACCCGGCTGCGATGCTGCGCATCGCAGCCACCCTCTCCCACAAGGGGAGAGGGGAAGAAAGCATCACAGCGGCGGATCGATCGCCTCGTCATATTCCTTCTTGAAGCGGGCGATCAATTCGGCGGCGGGGAGTATCTTGCCGACGCTGCCCACGCCCTGGCCGCTACCCCAGATTTCCTTCCAGGCTTTCGGCTTGGCGCGCTCGCCCGAGGCATCGGTGCCGAAACTCATTTTCGAGGGATCGGATTCCGGAAGATTGTCCGGATCCATCCCGGCCGCGACGATCGACGGCTTCAGGTAATTGCCATGCACGCCGGTGAACAGGTTGGAATAGACGATGTCTTCGGCCGAAGACGTCGTGACCATCCGCTTGTAGGCCTCTACCGCATTGGCCTCGGTCGTGGCGATGAAGGCCGAGCCGATATAGGCGAAGTCGGCGCCGAGAATGCGCGCGGCACGAATCGCGCGGCCATTGCCGATCGCCCCCGACAGCGCGATCGGTCCGTCGAACCATTGCCTCGTCTCCGCCACGAAGGCCAATGGCGAGATCTCGCCGGCATGACCGCCTGCGCCGGCGGATACCAGGATCAGGCCGTCGGCGCCCTTCTCGACCGCCGTGTGCGCGAATTTCTGGTTGATCACATCGTGAAACACGATGCCGCCCCAGCGATGCGCGGCCTGATTGAGTTCTTCGCGGGCACCGAGCGAGGTGATGATCATCGGCACCTTGTGCTTCTCGCAAAGCGCCAGATCCTGATCGAGCCGGTTGTTCGATTTGTGCACGATCTGGTTCACCGCGAACGGCGCCGACAGCCGCTCGGGATGCGCCTTGTCATGCGCGGCCAGTTCTTCCTTGATCCGGACCAGCCACTCGTCGAGCAGGGCCGGCGGGCGGGCGTTCAGCGCCGGGAACGATCCGACGATCCCCGCCTTGCATTGCGCGATCACGAGATCGGGCACCGAAATGATGAACAGCGGGGCACCGATCACCGGAATCGACAGACGGCCCTTGAACAGAGCAGGCATGGACATTCGAAAAATCCTTCTGGTTATTCGTAACGAGGCGGGCGGCGGGCCGGGAGATGCCAGGCACCTACCAACAAGGCAATCTTACCAGTGTCAAGTATTGCGTTGTGACGCTGACTTTTCGCAATGCCGCTTTATTGGCACAGTGCGCGCGTGACGTAATTTTCAGTCCGGCAGTCACCCGCCTCGCGCTTTCGACCCGGCAGATACACCTTGGCCGAGCATTTTTCCGCGGCGTCGGTATCGAGGCTCTGGCCCGCCTGGTAGCCCTTGCTCTGGCACAGCTTGTCGGCGCCTGCCTTGCAGTCGGGCGCGCCATTGGCCGAAACCGGACAGGCCATGCGCCCGCTCACCATCAAGGAAGGCTTGGCCAGCCGCGACAGGCTGTCGCCGGCATCCCTGGTCGCATCCCTGGCGCGTGAGTTCAAATCCTCGATGGCCTCCTGCGGGCTCTTGATGGTGGGCAGGATCGACTTGGATTTGTCCCAGAGCTTGCCGAGCTCGTTGATCAGGCCCGGGTTCTCCGGCGGCGATGGCGGTGCAGGCTCATTCTGCTGCGCAGGCTGCTGCGGTTGGGACCGGTCCGGAACCGATTGCTGGGCCGGCGACTGGATGCCGGACGAGGACGGCGGCGGCGCCGCCTGCGGCCATGCCGCGGAGCTGGCCAGCACGAGCATCGGGAGCGCCGCGCTACCGTTCGCCAGCATCCTGAACAGCGCGAGGAATTTGCCGGTTGGATCAAGCATGCCTGAAGCGTAACCCGAAGTCGCGGACCGGCAAAGCAGGCCCTAGATCAACTTGAATGCGACGACAAATCCGAGCACCAGCACAATGGCGCCGAGCGCCACCCACAGCCCCAGACGCTTCTCGATCTGGGCCCGGATCCATTCGCCGTAACGATTGAGCAGGATGGCGACCACGAAGAAACGGCCGCCGCGGGCGATGATCGAACACAGGATAAAGAGCCAGATATTGTAACCGGCAAAGCCCGAGGTGATCGTCACCAGCTTGTAGGGGATCGGCGTCAGGCCCTTGCCGATGATGATCAGGGCGCCCCATTCGGCATAGGAGGCGCGGAACGCCTCGACCTTGCCGCTGAGGCCGTAAATCTGGATCAGCCACTGCCCCAGCGAATCATACAGCAGCGCACCGATCGCATAGCCGACGACGCCCCCCAGCACCGAGGTGATGGTGCAGATCGTGGCGTAGTACCAAGCCCGCTCCGGCCGCGCCAGCGACATCGGAATCAGCATCACATCCGGCGGCACCGGGAAAAACGAGCTTTCCGCGAACGACACCGCGCCCATGATCCAGACCGAATATGGCTTGTGGGCGGAGTCGATGCACCAATCGTAAATTCGTCTCAGCATGGCGCGATGAACCATCCCCGGGCGAATTTGTCCATGCCGGGAAATGAGAGAAATCCGGGAGGTCTAGTGCCGCTTTCGCAGGCTGCGGCCCTCGAGCGCGACAATTCGCCGCCGGACGGTCGCGGGCGCAACTCCAGGCGTCGCTGCAGGCGTTGCTGCCTTGCTGGGCATTTTGGGCGGTTTCGGCAGCTTCTCGGCGATTCCGAGCATATGCTCGCGCCGCTCCATCTCGCGCCAGACATCCTCGGGCCGTACGCCGGCCGATGCCCACAAGACCGTGAGATTGTAGAGCAGGTCGGCGCTCTCGCGAACCACCGCATCGGAATTGCCGTTGACGGCATCGATCACGACCTCGATGGCTTCTTCCGCCAGTTTCTTGGCCATCTTGGCCGGGCCACGCTGAAACAGCCGTGCGGTTCTCGACGTGGCCGGATCGAGATCCTTGGCCGCGAGGACAGCCAGATAAAGCCGTTCGAGCGAATCACCCATGCCACTGAGCCTAGTCCAAACCGATGGAAAGCGTGTTAACGGCCGATTCCCTGGCCGCCTCCACGCAAGGGAAATCCGCCGGCATCACCAAGGCGCCGGCGGATCGATACAGGTTCGGAAGCCAGCGCTTACCAGTTGGCGATCGGATGTCCGTTGATATGAGGCACGCCGGACCGGCGGCCGTAATATCCGCCGTAATAAGGCTGAGCATAATAGGGGCCGCCGCCATAGTAGGCCGGGCCGCCGCCGTAATAGGCCGGACCGCCGCCATAGTAATAGGCAGGCCCGCGGTCGTAATAATAGTGCCGGCGGTTCTGTGCCGCGGCGATTGCGATACCGGTGCCGATGATCCCGGCGAAAGCGGCCGCCGCCGCGGCGCCGCCGCCGCCGCGACGATAATGTCGGCGACGGGCGCTGAAGTCGGTAGCGTCGCTGGTCGCGGCCTGCGACAGGCCTTTGCCTGCCGGCGCGGGTCCGGCGCGGGCCGTTGACGGCTCGAACGCGGTCAGCGCCACCGCAGCGATTGTCGCCACGACAACGGCGCGGCTGACCGATGAAAGCAAGATTTTGCTCCCGAACATCTCAATGTCCTCCGTGGTCGTCTGGCCTGGCAGGCCTCGAAAAGCTAACCACTCGCTTCATCGTAGGTTCCCCAATCCGAACGCGAGCTGAACGATTGATGTCGAAATCGTGGCACTCATCGGCCGTTCAGGTTCGATGCGACAGTATGCCCCCCTCCGGCGGCCGACGCGCCATGAAACAAGCATAACCGACGCCGCAACTGACGTCGGGCTGCCCGAAGTAATCGCAATGCGTGGAATTTCGACCAATATCAATCGCGGCTTCCTGACTTCGTTGCTCGGCTTGCTGATTCTTGGGTTCGGCCTGGGGGTGGGCCGGGCTGCCGACGAAGCGCGACCGCCGGTCGCGATCCAGTTTTCCCTGCATCGGCCGATCGATGCCAGCGCCGCCCCGTTCGTGCTGGCCCAAGGCAGGGGCCTGTTCGGCTCGGAGGGGCTGGCCGTCAACACCAATATCGCCAGCGGATCGCTTGACGGTATCGCCCGCGTCGCCGCCGGGACCAGCGACTTCGCGCTGGTGGACATCAACGAGTTGATCCGGTTTCGCGACAAGCCTGGCGCGCCACCGATCAAGGCGGTGTTTGTGCTGTTCAACAAGGCGCCCTACGCCATCATTGCCCGCAAGAGCCGCGGCATTCGCGCGCTCTCCGATATCGAAGCCAAGACGCTCGGCGTCCCCGAGGGCGACCTGTCGATCCGGCTGTGGCCGGCGCTGGCGCGGCAGAACGGCATCAAGACCGCCAGCGTCAAGCAGAGCAAGATCAGCGCCGCCGTGCGCGAGCCGATGCTGTCGGCGGGGCAGGTCGACGCCGTGACCGGATTATCCTACCTTTCGGGCGTCAATTTGAGGGACCGCGGCATTCCGGCCGACGACCTTGCCGTGCTGCGCTACGCCGATTACGGCTGCGAAGCCTACGGCTTCGCACTGATCGTCAACCCGGCATTCGCCGCCGCCAAACCGGAGGCGGTGAAGGGTTTTCTGCGCGCGGTGGTGGCCGGCACCCATCTGGCCATCAAGGAGCCGGGCCGCACCGCGGACGAAGTCGTCAGCCGAATGGACGGCGGATCGCGCGATCTCGAACTGGAGCGCCTGCGCACCGTCATTCGCGACGACATCCTTACCGCCGAGGTGAAGCGCGACGGCATTGGCGGCATCGACCCCGTCAGATTCGGGCGCTCGGTCGATCAGATCGCCGAGGACTTCAAATTCCACAAGCGGCCGGCGGCAGCCGATATCTTCGACGGTTCCTTCCTGCCTGCGCCCGGCGGCCGCACGATCCATTAAGCAAAAGCCGGCGAACGCTGTATCTCGCGGGCGATCCCCCGACTAGAATACGCCGCTGACCGTCGCCCCGCCGAGTCCCGCCCGCATGTCCATGCTTCGCCTGTATACCCGCGTTCTCGAGCTGCTCGGCAAGGAGGCGCGGCTGGGCTGGATACTGGCCGGCGCCAATCTGCTGCTGGCCGGCGCGCAATTCGCCGAGCCGGTGCTGTTCGGCCGCATCGTCGACGTACTCTCGGGCAAACCCACCGGCGGACCGCTGGCGTCGTCCTCGGCCTGGCCGCTGCTGGCGGCCTGGGCGGCGTTCGGCCTGTTCACGATTCTGTGCAGCGCCTGGGTCGCACTGCACGCCGACCGGCTGGCGCATCGCCAGCGCCAGGCGGTGCTGACCAATTATTTCGAGCACATCATGCAGCTGCCGCTGACCTTCCACACCGGCACCCATTCCGGCCGGCTGATGAAGGTGATGCTGAACGGCACCGACTCGCTGTGGCGGCTGTGGCTCGGATTTTTCCGCGAGCATTTCGCCGCGATCATGTCGCTGGTGGTGCTGCTGCCGCTGGCGCTCTACATCAACTGGCGGCTTGCAGTGCTGCTGTTCATCCTTTGCGTGGTGTTCACGGTGCTGACCACGCTGGTGGTGCGCAAGACCTACGGCATGCAAAGCGAGGTCGAGGCGCATTACAGCGACCTCTCCGCGCGCGCCTCCGACGCGCTCGGCA
>JAUXWH010000119.1 GCA_030681365.1 Bradyrhizobium sp. | reverse complement strand
ATCGAAAAGGCTTGCTGTACCTGGCCCCGGTGCGGCACCGCGTCCGCACGACCGCGATCGTCGATCGCATTGGCGATACGCTGGAGCGCTGGCTGATCGCGCAGATCGTCACCATGATCTCGGTGTTCCTCGTGACCTGGATCGGCCTGACCATCATCGGCATCCAGAGCGCAATCATTCTGGGTATTCAGGCCGGATTGCTGGCCTTTATTCCGACCATTGGCGCGCTGATCGGCGGCCTGATCGTGGTGCTGGCGAGCCTCGCCTCCGGATGGGTCGCCGGGTTCAGCGCGTTCGTGCTCTTCATGGGCGTGCACGCGCTGGAAAGCTATGTCCTCACGCCCATCATCCAGCGTCACGCGCTGGACATTCCTCCCGCCACGCTATTCGCCTTCCAGATCCTGCTCGGCGTCGTGTTCGGCATCTGGGGCCTGGCGCTGGCGCTGCCGCTGATGGCGATCGCCAAGGTCATGATCGATCATTTCAAGGCCGAAAAAAGCGCGCCTGACGCCACCGCCGGGTTCAAACCGCCGAGGTGAGCACCGTCTCGGTATGCTCGACCTCGGGCGGCGAGGCAAAATACTGCCCGACCAGCCCGCGCCATTCCGTGAAATTCTCCGAGCCGCGGAAATCGACGGTGTGGTTCTCGAGGGTGTCCCATTTGGCCATCAGGCGGTAACGCTGCGGCTTCTCGATCGAGCGATGCAGCTCGAAGCCGCAAAACCCCTTGGCGCGGCCGAAGGCTGCGCGGGCCCTGGCGACCGCCGCCTCAAAATCCTTCTCGGAGCCGGGCTTGATGTCGATTTGCGCGATTTCGGTGATCATCGGGGGCGGCCTTTCGCTGGAGAATGGACGTCTCTAGCCCAGCCAGCCGCAAAGAAAAAGGGCGCCCTGCGGCGCCTCGGCGTGCCCGTCTCACGAGCTAGGCTTAGCTGAAGAGCAGCACGATGCCTGCGAGCATCAGGGTGCAGCCGGCGAACATCGCCAGCGGCCAGCGGCTGCGCGGCGCGCCGTAGCGGCCCTGCGCCCGCCGTTCGCTGATCAGCGCCGTCTCATATTCGTCCGACGTCGAGAACAGGCAGGCGAACCCGCCGCGCGCCGAAGCGGCTGCGGCTTCGAGCGACATCAGGGCGGCATTGGCGCGATGGCCGGGGACTGTATTCATGGCCGGCATGATATCGATGGAATGGTGAATGCAAGGTTACCGCCATGGCTTACCCGGGCTGCGTGGCGGCCCGCTGCTGCTGTGGCTGGCGCGAAATGCCCGCGGTCTTGCGCCGCCAGTTTTCCAGCGACAGCGGCAGCTCCTCGGCCGCCTCGACACGATTGCGGCCGCCGCGCTTGGCCTGGTAGAGCGCGGTATCGGCAGCGGCCAGCAGCACCTCGAGCTCGGTGCCGGCGGGGCCGCCGGCCACGCCGATGCTGACGGTGGTGTCGACCGGCCCGGTCTCGTCGACGATTCCCGAACTTTCAAACGACTCGCGGACGCGTTCGGCGACGACGACGCCCTCTTCCAGCGAACAGGGCAGCAAGGCCGCGAACTCCTCGCCGCCGATGCGTCCCGAAAGGTCGGTGATGCGCAGCCCGTTGACTACAACGGCGGCGAACAGCTTCAGAATTTCGTCGCCCGCGGGGTGGCCGAAGCGATCGTTGATCGACTTGAAGTGATCGATGTCGAAGATCATCACCGTCACCGGACGGCCGGCATTGGCCTCGCGATCGATCACCCGCGAGCACGCTTCGGCGAACCCGCGGCGGTTGAACAGGCCGGTCAGGGGATCCATCGACGCCGCCGTCTTGTGCGCGGACACCGCGCGGTCGGATACCAGCATGAAGATCACGAACACGGTGCCGACCGTGTAAAGCACGAGTTCGATGGCGAACAGCTTCACCCAGATGCTGTCGGAAAACGCAGCGTCATGCGCATGCAGGAGATCGCCGAGCACGATCGGCAGCATCAGCACGAAACCGTGCAGCACCGGCACCACGATCGCCGGCCAGCGCTTTTGCTGCACCCGGCGCCGGTCCGACCACAATTCGGCGGCCGTCAGCGCCGCATAGGCCGCGACGATGCCGGCGCCGATCGTCATGCGCAGCGCGGAGGCTTCCGGCGCCAGCGTCATGACGGCGGCGATCCAGGCGATCGCGCCCAGCACCAGCCCCGGCCAATTCGGCTTGCGGCCGTGGAAGACGCGCGCGGCATTCCAGACCATGCCGCAGGCCACGAAGCCGACGGCGTTGAGCGCCAGCGAAAGCGGTTCGCCGAGCGCGCCGGCGGCGAGCGTCCACAACGCGACGGACGCCGCGCCGAGCAGATAGGCGGTGCCCCACCATTTCAACGCCGGGATATTCTCCTGCTTGCCGAAAAGCAGCAGCATGCCTCCCAGCATGGCAGCAACCATCGTGGCAACGAGATACAGCGTGGAAGTATCGAGCGACATGGTCCACCGGAAGTTTGTGATGCGCCGGCAGCCGGCGCGCCTGAAATTAGCCCCGCGCCGTCGCCGGGACATACGCTAATACGGCCAATCTTCGAAATTCGTTCGCACGCATACGAAAATTTTCAGGAAAAACTGCGTCAACTGCTCGGCAAATGCCCAACAAAAAGGGCGCCCTGGGGCGCCCTTTGGTATTCCTGACAGGCAGCATTCGCTGCTGGGTCGAAGCAATCAGCGCTTCGAGAACTGGAACGACTTGCGCGCCTTGGCGCGACCGTACTTCTTGCGCTCGACGACGCGGGAGTCGCGGGTCAGGAAGCCGCCCTTCTTCAGGACGCCGCGCAGATCCGGCTCGAAATAGGTCAGCGCCTTCGAGATGCCGTGACGCACGGCGCCGGCCTGGCCCGACAGGCCGCCACCGGCGACGGTGCAGATCACATCGTACTGGCCCGCGCGGGCGGCGGCGACCAGCGGCTGCTGGATCATCATCCGCAGCACCGGACGGGCGAAATAGACTTCGACCTCACGGGTGTTGACGATGACCTTGCCGGCGCCGGGCTTGATCCAGACGCGGGCGACCGCGTCCTTGCGCTTGCCGGTGGCATAGGCGCGGCCCTGCTTGTCGACCTTCTTGACGTATTTCGGCGATTCCGGCGAAGCCGTCTTCAGCGCCGACAACTGGTCGAGAGACTGCATGGTGTCGGACATCTTATGCGGCCCTCATGTTCTTGCGATTCATCGAAGCGATATCGAGCGGTTCGGGTTGCTGGGCTTCATGCGGATGCTCAGGCCCGGCATAAACGCGCAGATTACCCATCTGCACCCGGCCGAGCGGTCCGCGCGGGATCATGCGCTCTATGGCCTTCTCGACCACTCGCTCGGGGAAACGACCCTCGAGGATCGACTTCGCGGTGCGTTCCTTGATGCCACCGATGAAGCCGGTGTGATTGTAATAGACCTTGTTGTCGCGCTTGCGACCGGTCAGCACGACATGCGCCGCATTGATGATGATGACGTGGTCGCCGCAATCGACATGCGGCGTGTAGATGGGCAAGTGCTTGCCGCGCAGGCGCGTCGCGACGATGGTGGCAAGCCGGCCGACGACCAGACCTTTGGCGTCGATCAGCACCCACTTCTTCGTCACCTCGGCGGGCTTGGCCGAAAACGTTTTCATGTGAGGAAATCCGTGAAAAGGGGATATCGGACGCGACTGCGCCGAACTGCGCGGTTTCTAGATCGCTCCGCCGCACGCGTCAACGCCCAAGTCGCACAATTAAATCAGTAAAAACAGCGGCTTATAAATATGGTGCTATATTACCCTATAAAACGTCAAGTATTTGGAATGGAATAGGTCGATGTCACATGGGCGATCGGATCGGGCGAGGTCCCCGACAGCAGGTTGACCTCGCCGACCGCCAGCCGCTTGCCGAGCTTCAGCAGCCGGGCTTCGGCGAGGATATCCTGGCCGGCCTGCCCCTTCCGGAGGAAATTGATGTTGAGGTTGGTGGTCACCGCGAGGCCGATCGGGCCGATCGCCGACAGCAGCACCACGTACATGGCGCAATCGGCCAGCGCCATCAGCGTCGGCCCCGAAACCGTCCCGCCCGGACGCAGCATCCGCGCGCTGAAGCGCTGCCGCAGCAGACAGGTCGTTCCGTCGGCGCTTTCGATCGTGGTATCGCCGCTGCCGAACGACTGTGGAAATTCGACGCGAAGGAACTCCTCCAGCTCGGCCACGCTCATTTTCACAACTGCCATGTCGCTCCCGTCACGTTGCCGCCTGCCCTCGCCTCGCTTCGCGAGGCTTGTTACATTATGGTGACGCGCCTGCCCTAATGGAAATTTCCGATGCCCGCCCAAACCGCCCGCGCCGCCACGCCGCCCTCCCCCATTCTGCTGCGGGAGACGGTTGGCAGCGTCGCCGTGCTCACCCTCAACCGCTCCGCGGCCCGCAACAGCCTGTCGGAAGCCCTGATCGCCGAACTGCACGCGGCGCTGAAGCAGATCCACGACGACAAAAGCGTGCGCGCGGTCGTGATCGCGGCCAACGGCCCGGCCTTTTCCGCAGGACACGACATGAAGGAACTCACCGCCCGCCGCAGCGACGCCGATCGCGGCCGCGCCTACTTCGGCACGATCATGAACGCCTGCAGCGCCATGATGCAGGCGATCGTGCAATTGCCGAAGCCGGTGGTCGCCGCCGTGCAGGGCGTCGCCACCGCGGCCGGATGCCAGTTGGTGGCGAGCTGCGATCTCGCGGTGGCGTCGGAAACCGCGACCTTTGCCACGCCGGGCGTCGATATCGGACTGTTCTGCTCGACGCCAATGGTGGCGCTGTCGCGCAACATCCCGCGCAAGCAGGCGATGGAAATGCTGCTGACCGGCGAGCCGATCGCGGCGACCACGGCGCGGGACATCGGCCTCGTCAACCGCGTCGTGACCGCCGGCACCGAACGCGACGCCGCGATCGCGCTGGCGCAGAAGGTCGCGCTGAAATCCGCCCATACGATCAAGCTCGGCAAGGAGGCGTTCTACCGCCAGGCCGAAATGAACCTCGCCGAGGCCTATCGCTACGCGGCTGAAGTGATGACCGAGAACATGATGGCCCGCGACGCCGAGGAAGGCATCGGCGCCTTCATCGAGAAGCGCGCGCCGACATGGCGGGATGAGTGACGACACGACTTAGGCGTCGTCATTCCGGGGCGGCTCGGAGAGCCGAACCCGGAATCTCGAGGTTCCGGGTTCGATGCTGCGCATCGCCCCGGAACGACGAACTGGATGAAAAATGAACCACGACAACTACGACGACGATTACATCCGCGGCATCCTCAACGGCGTGAAGTCGATCGCGATGGTGGGCGCGTCGCCGGTCAATGTGCGGCCGAGTTATTTTGCGTTCAAATATCTGGCGCAGCGCGGCTATGACATGATCCCGGTCAATCCCGGGCAGGTCGGCAAGAGCCTGCTCGACAAGCCCTTCGTCGCCTCGCTCAGGGATATCGGCCGCCCCGTCGACATGATCGATATTTTCCGCAATTCGAGTCACATCATGCCGGTGGTCGAGGAGGCGCTGCGACTCGATCCGCTGCCGAAGGTGATCTGGATGCAGCTCGGCGGGCGCGACGATGCCGCAGCGGCCAGGGCGGAGGCCGCAGGCATCAAGGTGGTGATGAACCGCTGCCCGAAGATCGAATATGGCCGGCTGTCGTCGGAAATTTCCTGGATGGGCGTCAATTCCCGCACCCTGAGTTCGAAGCGCGCGCCGGTGCCGACCCAGGGCATGCGGCTGTCGCTCAATCGCCAGAGCCTCGGCGGCGGCGAGACCGCCGCGTCCGACCGCGCCACGAAGAACAAGACCGATCCGGCGTGACGCCGATGCGAGGCGATCGTTCCGTGAAGGTGACGGAGCGAAGCACGGCCGTTTCAAACATGCGGCAGGCCGCCGATCCGGCTTGACGACTGAGCCCTCCGCCATCAGCATGCCGCGCGATTTCAGATCAGCCGAAAAACAGGACCCGCAGAATGAACGATCGTCTTCCCGGTTTCGCCACCCTCGCCGTGCATGCCGGCGCGCAGCCAGATCCCACCACCGGCGCGCGGGCGACGCCGATCTACCAGACCACGTCGTTCGTCTTCAACGATGCCGACCACGCCGCCTCGCTGTTCGGACTGCAGGCATTCGGCAACATCTACACGAGGATCGGAAACCCGACCCAGGCGGTGCTGGAAGAACGCATTGCCGCGCTCGAGGGCGGCACCGCCGCGCTGGCCGTGGCATCGGGACACGCCGCACAGGTGGTCGTGCTTCAACAGCTTTTAATGCCCGGCGATGAATTCATCGCGGCGCGAAAACTCTATGGCGGCTCGATCAACCAGTTCACCCACGCCTTCAAGAGTTTCGGCTGGAACGTGGTGTGGGCCGATCCCGACGATGTCGACAGCTTCGAGCGTGCCCTCACCCCGCGCACCAAGGCGATCTTCATCGAATCGATCGCCAATCCCGCAGGCTCCATCACCGATATCGAGGCGATCGCCGCGGTCGCGCGCACGGCCGGCGTGCCGCTGATCGTCGACAACACGCTGGCGACGCCCTATCTGATCCGCCCGATCGACCACGGCGCCGACATCGTCGTGCATTCGCTGACCAAGTTTCTCGGCGGCCACGGCAATTCGCTCGGCGGCGTCATCGTCGATGCCGGCACTTTCGACTGGTCGAAGGACAACAAGTACCCGATGCTGAGCGAGCCGCGCCCGGAATATCACGGCATCAGGATCCAGGAGACGTTCGGCAATTTCGCCTTCGCGATCGCCTGCCGCGTGCTCGGCCTGCGCGATCTCGGCCCGGCGATCTCGCCGTTCAACGCGTTCATGATCCTGACCGGCATCGAGACGCTGCCGCTGCGCATGGCCAGGCATTGCGAGAATGCCAAGGCGGTGGCGGAGTATCTCGCCGGCCATCCGGCCGTGGCCGCCGTGAATTACTCCGGTCTCGCCGGCAATCCCTACAACAACCTCGCGCGCAAATACGCCCCGAAGGGCGCCGGCGCGGTGTTCACCTTCAGCCTCAAGGGCGGCTACGAGGCCGGCGTCAACCTGGTGTCGAACCTGAAACTGTTCTCGCACCTCGCCAATGTCGGCGACACCCGCTCGCTGGTGATTCATCCGGCCTCCACCACCCACAGCCAGCTCGACGACGCCGCCAAGGTCAAGTCGGGCGCCGCGCCCGACGTGGTGCGGCTGTCGATCGGCATCGAGGACAAGGAAGACCTGATCGCCGACCTCGAGCAGGCGCTGGGGGCGTAAAGCTTTCGTCATTCCGGGATGCGCCAAGGCAAAGACCACAGGTGCGCAATTGCGCACCGGGGAATCTCGAGATTCCGGGTTCGCGCCTTCGCGCGCCCCGGAATGACACCGTTGGGTTTTCGGTGTTGCGATGACCCTCCGTCCGACGCCGTGGACTCATCCGCAACGCCATACTTCTCCGAGTACATCCGCTTCGTGTCAAAGCCGACATGGAAGACAGGCCATCCCCTGTTAACCCTCGTTGCGCAATCCGGTCCCGCCCCGCGTTCAAAAATGGCATGCTGCGGCCGTCCGAATTCGGAGCCGACCATGCCGCGCTGGATGATGCCGTTTCTGGTCGCGATGCTTGCGATCCCCTCCACTGTCGAGGCGGCCGGCGCCGCCGGCAAGGCCGCCGTGCGCCGCGCTGCCAGCCAGTTGCCGCCGGGGCTCCCCCGGGCGAATTACAGGTTCAGGACGACGGTGGCGACGCCGTACCCCACCGCCCAATCCCTGTACGATGGACCCGACGTGATGTTCACGCCGTCGAGCGGATATGTGCGGTACATTCCGCCGGCGGTCCGTGTCGTCCGGTTGCCGGTCGTTTACCCCTATCGGTTGCCCCGGTATGCCGTCCCGGAAGTCGCCGCCTGGAACGGCTGGGTCTATGGCTACAGCTGCGGTCTCAACAGCTACGGCAATCCTTGGTGCTAGCGGCTCAGCCGGTCTGATCGGCGGGCACGCCCAGCTTGCGCTCCACCGATACCGGCGGTGCCGCCAGCCGCTCGACCTGGAAGATCGCCAGCGTCAGCACCACGATGGCGACGGCCTGATGCGCCAAAGCGAGATCGATCGGCACCTGGTGCAGCAGCGTCAAGATGCCGAGCACCGCCTGCAGGATCATCGCCGCCGCTAGCCATAGCGCGCCGTTGATGGCGGCACTTCCCGCGCGAGCGCGGATGGCATCGACAGCATGCAGGATCGCCAGTGCCAGCAACGCATAGGCGGTCATCCGGTGCTCGAACTGCACCGTGAGCGGGTTGTCGAACAGATTGCGCCACCACGGTTGTTCGAAGAACAACCGTGCCGCCGAGGGAATGAACGCGCCGTCGATTTCCGGCCAGGTGTTGTAGACTCGTCCCGCGCGCAGGCCCGCAACCAGTGCGCCGAAATAAAGCTGCACGAACGTCAGTACCAGCAGCGCGACGCTGGTGATCCGCAGCCGCACCGGGACGATGGCCGGCGGCCGGTCCGTCAGCCGCCGCAGCGTCCAGACGATCGCCGCAAAGATGACGAGCGCCAGCACCAGATGGGTGGCGAGACGATATTGTGAAACCTCGGTGCGGTGCGTCAGCCCGGACGCCACCATCCACCAGCCGACCGCGCCCTGCAGCGCGCCGAGGCCGAAGATCAGCCACAGTCGCCGCGTCAGTTCCACAGCCAGCGCGCCACGCCAAAGGAACCAGAGAAACGGCAGCAGATAGGCCACCCCGATGACGCGCCCGAGCAGCCGGTGGCTCCACTCCCACCAGAAAATGGTCTTGAACTGGTCGAGCGACATCCCGGCATTGAGTTCGCGGTATTGCGGGATGGTCTTGTAGGCCTCGAAGGCGGCAAGCCATTGCGCTTCGCCGAGCGGCGGCAGCGTGCCGGTGACCGGCTTCCATTCCACGATCGAAAGGCCGGACTCGGTCAGCCGGGTGGCGCCGCCGACCAGCACCATGATCGCGATCAGCGCCGCGATCGAGATCAGCCACCACCTCACGGCGCGGCTATGCGGGGCTTGGGATGCAGAACTGGCGGTCATCGACGCTGCGCTTGAATGAACTGGCGCGCCCCTTATAGTCCGCCCCTTCGCCCGCGCAAGCCGCGCCCCGGCTCAAGGAGATGCACATTCCCGTCATGACCATACGCACCCGCAAATTCATCGGAACCATCGCCCTGCTCGTCCTCGTCGTGGTGTGGTCGCTGTTGGGGATGACGGTGGCGCAGACGCCGTGGCTGGCGAATTCGGGCCTGCTGCAGGCCATCTTCTACGTCGTGGCCGGTATCGGATGGGTGCTGCCGGCAATGCCGATCATCAGCTGGATGTCCAAGCCGGATACGTAGGATCTGATCGGAGAATTCGATCCGTGCATCTCGTCATGCCCGGGCCTGTCCCGGGCATCCACGTCTTCGCTTCACTTGGGCAGAAAAGACGTGGATGGCCGGGACAAGCCCGGCCATGACGAACAGCGAGCAACCCTCAATTCTCATCGGCGTCGCGAATCCTGCTTCGCGTCGGCGCTACCGGCGCGAAGGCGGCGCCGGACAGCAGCACCCGCATGACGCGCAGCGAGCGCTGGCGGCCGTCCCAGCAAAGCCGCGGCAGCGCGTGCAGGTTGGTCCGACCCTCGGCGTGAACGACGCCCGCCAGCGCCGATGCAGCACTGACGAAGCCGGCCTCCTCGGCCATCTGGACATGCTTGCGGGCGAAGGCGGCGCGGTCGCCAAACGGGTAGGCAAAATGCCTGACGTCGCGGTCGAACGCGGCCTGCGCGACCGCCCTGCCCATCGTGATCTCGCGTTGCGCGTCGGCGTCTTTCAGGTTCGACAGCACGGGATAGTTGACCGTCGCACTACCGATCGTCACCAGGGGATCGGCCGCGAGCTTCGCAAGATCATCCCAGTCCATCGAGGCTTCGCGCAACAGCGCCGCGAGGTCGACGGAGTATCGCCTGCATAGATCGTTGATCGCGACCGACAGATCCGGCGGCGGCAGCGTGCGCAACCAGCCCGACAGAAATTCATAGAGCTGGTACTTTTCGGCATTGCCCTCGATACCGAAGTGCCGCTCGTGCCGGTCGATCACCAAGCTGATCCGGCTCTCGCCCGCGATGACGGCTTCCAGCGCCAGCCACCAGGCCTCGCCGAGGCGGTCCGGGAACGCGGTCGGCAAATAGACCGCGAACGGCACGCCGTGCCGCGACAGCACCGGGTAGGCCGACGCGATGATATCCTTGCTGCCGCCGTCGAACGTCAGGGCCACGAACCGCCCTGGCATGGGCGACGCGACCGCGCGATGGCAAACCTCGTCCATGGAAACGATATCGAACTTCCAGCGCTTCAGGGCCCGGATCGTGCGGTCGAGAAATTGCGGCGTGATCTCTTGCGAGCGAAGCGGCTGAAAGCGGCCGGCGCGCCGCGGCCGCACCCGTTCGAACCGCAAAACCACCCCGGCGCCGCCGACGCTCCGGCCCCTCAGCCAGTGCCGGCCGGACAACCATGCCAGTTCGAGCCGCAGGCTCGTCAGGAAAAGGTTTTCGGATGACAACTTCGCGTCCCCAGGATGCGGCAGGCCTCGCCCCGCCGCAGGCTGCATTGTCCTTACTCTTTGTTGACATTTCTTTGCAAAGGTCGGCCCAAGCCGAAAAACGTAAACAATCCGCTACATCAAGGTTTTGCGATGACCATGGCCGCCGCGATCGACAACCGAACGGGGCAAGCGCCGGCATCGACCGAGATCAGCCGAATCGCCGCCGTGGACATCCTCGGCGATCTGGCAAGGGCCGAACCCATCTGGCGCGGCCTCGAAGACATCAAGCAATTCTCCACGCCTTATCAGCGTTTCGATCTCCTCTCCGCCTGGCAGCGCCAGATCGGCGCGCGCGAGGGCCATCGCCCCTTCATCGCGATCGCATATGACGCCGAGCGCCGGCCGCTGCTGTTGCTGCCGCTCACGCTCAGCCAGGAGCATGGCGTTCGCACCGCGAGCTTCATGGGCGGCAAGCACGCCACCTTCAACATGGCGTTGTGGGACCGGGAATTCGCCGCCGGCGCGAGCGCCGTCGATCTCGACGTCCTGGTAGCGGCGATACGCGCGCGCGCCGAGGCCGATGTTCTGGCGCTGGGCCAGCAGCCATTGACCTGGCGCGGCGTGCCGAACCCGATGGCGCGGCTGCCGCATCAGGCCTCGGCCAATGACTGTCCGCTGATGAAAATCGTGCCTGAAGAGCCGCCGACGGCGCGGATCTCGAATTCGTTCCGGCGCCGGCTCAAGGGCAAGGAACGCAAGCTGCAGGCCCTTCCCGGCTATCGCAGTCACGTCGCGACATCCGACGCCGACATCAAGCGGCTGCTCGACTGGTTCTTCCTCGTCAAGCCGCAGCGGATGGCGGAACAGAAACTGCCCAACGTGTTCGCCGATCCCGGCGTCGAGGAGTTCGTCCGCGACGCCTGCATGGCCGAGCTTGCGGGCGGTGGCCGGGCCATCGACATTCACGCGCTCGAATGCGACGACGAGGTGATCGCGATCTTCGCCGGCGTCAATGACGGCCACCGCTTCTCCATGATGTTCAACACCTACACGCTGTCGGCCAACTCGAAATACAGCCCCGGCCTGATCCTGATGCGCGACATCGTCGACCATTACGCCGGCCGCGGCTATCGCGCGCTCGATCTCGGGATCGGATCGGACGATTACAAGCGGCTGTTCTGCAAGGACGACGAGCCGATCTTCGACAGCTTCATCCCGCTCAGCCTGCGCGGCAAGCTCGCCGCCGCCGCGATGTCAGGCGTCAATCGCGCCAAGCATCTGGTTAAGCACAATCCGGCGCTGTTCGAACTGGCACAGAAGCTGCGCGGCGCGTTTCGGTAGGCGCCGATCTTCGTCGCGGAGCAAACTCCATCAACGTCATTGCGAGCGCAGCGAAGCAATCCACCTTTCTCGAAACGACGAAAAAGAAAGATGGATTGCTTCGTCGCAAGAGCTCCTCGCAATGACGGAGGTTCAGGCCGCCACCACGCGCGGGCCGGGCTCGATCGCATTCGACGGTTGCACCGGCTTGCTCAGCATCGTCACGTCGGAAAAGCCGACCGCGCGCAGTTGATCGCACATCAGGGTGCGGGCGTCCGGCGCCATCGAGGCATCCGGCACCACCACGGCGCGCGCCTGCGCCGTCAGCAGCTCCGCCGGCAGGTCGGACGCGGTGCCGGCATCCAGCACCACGTGGTCGTAGACCCGAAGCAAGGCATCGATCGCCAGCGTCAGCCGCGGCGACTGCAACAGGTTGCGGTCCGAGCCCGGCCGCCCTGACGTCACGAGGTGAGCCCGCGACAGTCTGTCCTTGGTAATGATCTGCGAGAACGACGCTTCGCCCAGCATCAATTCCACGAGGCCCGGCGCGGCCGGATCGACCGAGACCGCCTGCAACGTCGGCGACGATGCCTGGAGGTCGACCACCACGACCCTGGCATGGCGCGCGATCAGGCGCGCCAGCGTCAGCGCGGTCAGGGTAATGCTTTCGTTCGAGGCGGTGCCGAGCACGGTGACCTTGCGCGCGGCGTCGCCGGCGTCGCGCAAATCATCGGCCAGCTGCTCCATTTCCGAGAGTTGGGGCGCAATGCCGGGAGACTCGATGCCGGGAGATTCGCGGAGCGCCGGAGCCACCTCGGGCTGGGGCTCAGGCTCGGGCTCGAACTGCGGCTCGGCCGCGGCCGTGACAGTCGCAGCCCTTGCGCGGATCGCGGCCGGTGCGGCGGCAATCGCCGCCACCGCGCGCGGCGCGGTCATGCGCAGCAACTCGCCCGTCACGATCGCGCCGGCAGTCAGCATCAGGGTCGCCAGCGTCGCGATCAGCACGATCGGCAGCTTCTTCGGGTAGGCCGGCGTGTTGGAGACCGTGGCGCGGGAAATGATGCGGCCATCGGCCGGCGCGGCATCGATGTTCTCGCGGGTAGTGGCCTCGCGGTATTTCGCCAGATAGGATTCCAGCAGGTCGCGCTGCGCCTTGGCCTCGCGCTCCAGCGCGCGCAGCTGCACGTCCTGCGTGTTGGTCGAACCCGCCTGTTTCTTCATCTGCTCGAGGCTGGCGCTGAGGCCCTCGACCCGGCCGCCGGCGATTCGGGCGTCGCTGTCGAACGAACGCGACAGCTTGCTGGCCTCCTCGCGGAGCTGACGGTCGAGATCGGCGAGTTGCGCCTTCAATTCCTTGATGCGCGGATGGTTGTCGAGCAGGGTCGAGGATTGCTCGGCGAGCTGCGCGCGCAGCGTGACGCGCTGTTCGGACAGCCGCCGCGTCAGCTCGGAATTGAGCACTTCGGAAGCCTCGATCGGCTTGCCGCTCTGGAGCATTTCACGAATCAGCCGCGCCTTCGACTCCGCGTCCGACTTCAGCGCACGGGCGTTGTTCAATTGCGTGTTGAGTTCGCCCATCTGCTGGTTGGACAGCGTGGTGTTGTTGGTGCCGACGAACAGGCTGGATTTCGAGCGGAAATCCTCGACCCGGGATTCGGCCTCCGCGACCTTCTTGCGCAGGTTGTCGATCTCGCCCGACAGCCACAGGCCGGCGGACTTGGCCTGCTCCTGCCGCGCATTCTGCTGCAGCACCAGATAGCCTTCGGCGATCGAATTGGCGACGCGCGCCGCCAGTTCAGGGTCCCACGACTGGAATTCGATGACGATGACGCGCGACTTGTCGACCGCATAGGCGGTGAAACGATCGTAGAAGGTGTCGAGCACGCGCTCTTCCGGGGTCAGCGAGAACGGATCGCGGCCGATCCCGAACAGCGCCAGCAGCGACTTGAACGGCGAAATCCCCTGCAGCACCGGATCGAACTCCGGGCGCTCGGCGAGCTTGTTCTTCTTGATGATCTCGCGTGCGAGGTCGCGCGACAGCACCAGCTGCACCTGGCTGGTGACCGCCTCGGCATCGACCACCGAGCTGCGTTCCTCGTTGCGCTCGCCGCTCGGCCGCAGGAAGACGTTTTCGCGGCCGTCGACCAGGATGCGGGCTTCGGATTTGTAGCGCGGCGTGACCATGTTGACGGCGGTGAGCGAAAGCACGGCGACCAGCAGGGTCGGGATGATGATCCAGCCCTTCTTGCGGGCCAGCGCCTGGCCCAGCGCACGCAGGTCGAGGTCGCCGGTCGGGACGGCGGCGGACTTGTCGAAGTCATGTGCAGGATTCGCCGCGACCTTCTCGGCCACGGCCTTCCGGACGACAGCCTTCTCGACCAGGGCTTTGGCCCTGCCCGCTTCCTTGCCTGCACGCCAGAACGCTAAACGCATCGCACACTCCCGCGGACGCAACTCATCCACTCAACTGCGGCCGATTACACTCCATTAAGGTTGCCGCTGGGTTAATCCGCGCCATCGGCGACGGGGAACATCGGCCCGGCGGTGCCCCGCTCATGCTTTGTTAACCATGAATGCCCTTAATCGGAATCAGCAATTTCCCTGGGCTGTCCGATGCGAGCCGTGCGTGGCGTCATTCTATGTCTGCTGACTGCGCTCGCTCTGGCGGGCTGCATGCGCAGGTCCGCGCCGGTCGCCGTGGCGCAGCCGCAGGCGGATCTGGACGCGATGGCCTATGGACAAAGCCACGGCACGGCCCCTGCCCCGGTTACGCTGGCCTATGCCCCGGAGCCCGTCAGATATGACACGGCCTATCATCTGGACGCCGGCGACAGGCTGCGGGTCGTGATCTACGGCCAGGAAGGCCTCACCAATACCTATGCGATCGATGCCGGCGGCTCCATCACCATGCCGCTGATCGGCTCGGTGCCGGCGCGTGGACGGACGCCCGCCGGCCTCGCCGCCGCCATCGCCGCCAGGCTGCGCAACGGTTTCATCCGCGAACCGTCGGTGGCGGTGGAGGTCGAGGCCTACCGGCCCTTCTTCATCCTCGGCGAGGTTGCGGCACCCGGCCAATATCCCTACGTACCGAACATGACGGTGGAGAGCGCGGTGGCCATCGCCGGCGGTTTCTCGCCGCGCGCGCTGCGCGATCGCGTCACCATCACGCACAACGATCCCGCAGGCTCGATACGGACCGTCGCGCCGCTCGGCACCGCGCTCAGCCCCGGCGATACCGTGCTCGTCGGCGAACGCTGGTTCTGATCATGCCCCTGATTGAAGGTCAGCCGCTTCGTATCCTGCACGCGGTGCGGGCGCCGGTCGGCGGCATTTTCCGCCACATCATGGATCTCGCCAACGGCCAGGCCGACCGCGGCCACCATGTCGGAATCATCGCCGACAGCCTCACCGGCGGCGAGCGCGCTGAAGCAGCCCTGAAGGAAATCGCGCCGCGACTGAAACTCGGCGTCCATCGGCTCGCCATCCGCCGCGAGCCGTTTCCCACCGACGTCCTGGTGTGGGCGCATTTCATGCGCCTGATCAAGCGCCTGAAACCGGACGTGCTGCACGGCCACGGCGCCAAAGCCGGCGCCTTCATCCGCCTGAAGGCGCGTTCGAAGGAAACCATTCGGGTCTACACGCCGCATGGCGGCTCGCTGCACTATCCCCTCAACACGCTGAAGGGCGCGATGTACAGCCGCCTCGAACGCGCGCTGATGAACGCGACCGACCTGTTCCTGTTCGAGAGCGCGTTCGCGCGCGACACCTATCAGCGCACCATCGGGGTCCCAACCGGCCTGGTGCGCTGCGTGTTCAACGGCGTCACCGCCGACGAGTTCGATCCGATCGTGCCGGCAGCCGACGCCACCGACGTGGTCTATGTCGGCGAGTTCCGGCACATCAAGGGCGCGGACCTGCTGATCGACGCGGTGGCGCGACTGCGCGCCGACGGCAAACCAGTCACCCTGACGCTGGCCGGCGACGGCGAGGAACTCGACCACCTCAAGGCCCAGATCGCGCGGCTCGGCCTCGGCGAGGCCGTCCGCTTCATCGGCCACGTCAAGGCGCGCTACGGCTTTTCCAAGGGCCGACTGCTGGTGGTGCCCTCGCGCGGCGATTCGATGCCCTATGTCGTAATCGAGGCCGCGGCGGCGGGAATTCCGATGGTGGCCGCCAATGTCGGCGGCATCCCGGAAATCTTCGCCGAGCATACCGACGCGCTGTTCGCCCCCAACATCGTCGGCGCGATGGCGGACGCCATCGAAACCGCGCTGGAGAACCCCGCGGCGACACTGACGCGCGCAAGGTCGCTGCGCGAACGGATCTTCCTGCACTTCTCGCAGAAGGCGATGGTCGAAGGCGTGCTGGCCGGCTACCGCGACGCGTTTGCCGACCGTTAACCATTCCTTACTCCGCTAACCGTTTCTTCCGATTTGTCCTCTAATCCCGAAGGCGGGGAATTCCACCGCCGTGCGCGCATGCCTACATGCCCGTGCAGGGACGGACGTTACGAACGGAATTCAGGGACGGACTGGGACTAACGTGGAACCTCTCAACGCACGCTCTATGCTTGATGCCGCCGCGGTCGCCGCCAAGACGGCTGACAATGCAACCGCCGCGCCGGACCGTCCGCCGGTCGAACGGCGACGCCGGCTGTCGCCGGCGGCCCTTGCCGTCACCAACCAGAAAGTCCGGCGCGCCTATTCGCCGATCGTGATCGCGGGCGCGGTGCGCCTCGCCGACTTCGCGCTGCTCAGCCTGGTCGGCATCGCGATCTATTTCTTCTATGTGGTGCCGCTTTCGGGCTTCTACTGGGAATATGTCGGGGCGATCCTCGCCATGACCGCGGCCGCGGTGATCTGCTTCCAGGCCGTCGATATTTACGAAGTCCAGGTGTTCCGCGGCACGCTGCGGCAGATGACGCGGATGATCTCGGCGTGGGCCTTCGTGTTTCTGCTGTTCATCGGCGCCTCCTTCTTCGCCAAGCTCGGCAGCGAGATATCGCGGCTGTGGCTGTCGGCATTCTTCATCATCGGCCTCGCCGCGCTGATCGGCGAACGGCTGATCCTGCGGTCGATGGTTCGCGGCTGGGCCCGCGACGGCCGGCTCGACCGCCGCACCATCATCGTCGGCTCCGACCAGAACGGCGAGAAGCTCATCGAGGCACTCAAGACGCAGGAGGATTCGGACCTCGACATCCTCGGCGTGTTCGACGACCGCAACGACAGCCGCGCGCTCGATACCTGCGCGGGCAGCCCGAAGCTCGGCAAGATCGACGACATCGTCGAATTCGCCCGCCGCACCCGCATCGATCTCGTGCTGTTCGCACTGCCGATTTCGGCGGAGACGCGGATTCTCGAAATGCTGAAGAAGCTGTGGGTGCTGCCGGTCGACATCCGCCTGTCGGCCCACACCAACAAGCTGCGCTTCCGCCCCCGCTCCTATTCCTATCTCGGCGAGGTGCCGACGCTCGACGTGTTCGAGGCGCCGATCACCGACTGGGATCTGGTGATGAAGTGGCTGTTCGACCGCGTCGTCGGCGCCTTCATCCTGCTCGCGGCGCTGCCGGTCATGGCGCTGGTGGCGCTGGCGATCAAGCTCGACAGCCCGGGCCCGGTGCTGTTCCGCCAGAAGCGCTTCGGCTTCAACAATGAGCGCATCGACGTTTTCAAGTTCCGCTCGCTGTACCACGACCAGGCCGATCCGCTGGCTAGCAAAGTGGTGACCAAGAACGACAGCCGGGTCACCCGAGTCGGGCGCTTCATCCGCAAGACCAGCCTCGACGAGCTGCCGCAGCTCTTCAACGTGGTGTTCAAGGGCAACCTCTCGCTGGTCGGCCCCCGTCCGCACGCGGTGCAGGGCAAGTTGCAGAGCCGGCTGTTCGACGAAGCGGTCGACGGCTATTTCGCGCGCCACCGCGTCAAGCCCGGCATCACCGGCTGGGCGCAGATCAACGGCTGGCGCGGCGAGGTCGACAGCGAGGAAAAGATCCAGAAGCGCGTCGAATTCGATCTCTATTACATCGAGAACTGGTCGGTGCTGTTTGATCTCTACATTCTCATCAAGACGCCGCTGGCGCTGATGACGAAGAACGAGAACGCTGATTGAGAAATTGAGTCGTTGAAACGTCATTGCGAGCGCAGCGAAGCACTCCATCGTGCTGCATAAAGAAGGAAGCTGGATTGCTTCGCTGCGCTCGCAATGACGGCAAGTAGTATTGTGTGAGTGCGTGAGTTTCGAATGGCGTATGCGGCCATATCAGGGAGTTCCCTGCCGTCAATGACGGCGGCGCCGGGCGTGCTGGCGCTGCAGCGCGCGCTGGTGTGGCTGGTCGGCGCATCCGGCGCGATCGTGTTCATCGAGCCCAGCCCCTATGAGCTGGCGACGCTGGCCGCGACCATCCTGTTCTTCGCCACCGGGCTGCGGCTGCGGCTGGTGTTCATGCCGCTGCTGCTGCTCCTGTTCCTGATCAATGTCGGCTACACCATCGGCGCCATCCCGGTGCTCGACAGTCCCGGCGTCGCCAACTGGATCGCGACCTCGTGGTACCTGGCGATCACCGTGATCTTCTTCGCCATGGTGTTTTCCGAGGACACCGAAGCGCGGCTCGACATGCTGCGCCGCGGCCTGATCGTCGGCGGCCTGATCGCGGCGACCTCGGCGGCCGCGGGCTATTTCAACCTTGTCCCCGGCGGCTATGACCTTCTGACGCTGTACGGACGCGGGCGCGGCACCTTCAAGGATCCGAACGTGCTCGGCGCCTACCTGATCCTGCCCTGCCTGTTCGCGCTGCAAAGCGTGGTCTCCGACCGGATCGGAAAATCTTTCCGCAGCACGGTGACGCTCAGCATCATGACGCTGGCGATCCTCGTGGCGTTTTCGCGCGCGGCATGGGGCGGGCTCGTCATCACCTCGGGATTCATGCTGGCGCTGATGGTGCTGACCAGCCCGTCGGTCAGGCAGCGCTCGCGCATCATCGTCATGACCGTCGTCGCCGTGGTGATCGTGGCGATGCTGATCGCCGTCCTGATGTCGTTCGATACGATCGGCGACATGCTGAAACAGCGCGCCAGTTTCGGTCAGAGCTACGATACCGGCCGCTTCGGCCGGTTCGGACGGCACATCCTCGGCGCGGAGATGGCGCTCGACCTGCCGTTCGGCATCGGTCCCCTGCAGTTCAACCGCTACTTTCCCGAGGACACCCACAATTCCTATCTGAACGCCTTCATGTCCGGCGGCTGGATCGCCGGCGTCTGCTATCCCGCGCTGGTGTTCGTCACTGTTATCATGGGCTTCCGGCACGCCTTCATCCCGGTGCCCTGGCAGCGCGCCTATCTCGCCATCTTCGCGGCGTTCCTCGGCACCGTCGGCATGAGCTTCGTGATCGACACCGACCACTGGCGGCATTTCTGGCTGATGCTGGGCGCTTTGTGGGGCATGTTCGCCGCCGCACAGCGCTGGCGGATGAATTCGGATAAGGCGCAGGCTGGATAGCATCTCCCAGCCGCAACCACAGACCTCATCCTGAGGAGTTGACGTGTGGGCTACTTCTCCACCTCGAACGTCAGCCCTGCGTGATCGACCAGCCGCTTTATCAGCTTGTCGCCCATCGCAGCTCCCGGCGTCCAGATGCCGGCCGGAACGTCCGGCGTGTCGCGCAGCAGGCAGATGGCGCATTCCGCGATCATCTTCGAGGTCGAACCATAGCCCGGATCGCGGTCGCCCTTGACCGCGGCGCGGACTTGCTTGCCGTCGGGCGCGATGGCGACGAACAGCAGGTCGTACATGCCGTTCTCGCGTTCCTCCTTCGACGGGCCCTCGCCCGGTTTCGGGCCGCCCGAAGCGCCCATCCGCTCGGCGTTGACGGCGGCCACCACCTTCTTGGCATTGGCCTCGCCCTGCTCGCCGGGACCGGTCAGGACCATCTCGTCATAGACGAAGTCCTGGCCGTAGGAAAAATTCATCAGCATGTTGGAGCGATGCACATTGCGGGTGTTGATGCTCGCCATCACGAACGGCGCGGTCCACTGGCCCAGGTCCTCGTCAACGACCGGCTTGTTGCCGCGCGGCTGTTTCGGACCGTCGAATCCCGGCGTCAGGACGAAGGGATCCTGAACCATCGAGACCAGGCTGAGGTCCTTCGCCACCGCCGCGAACGTCGCCCGCGCGCTCGCCGCGGTGCCGCCGGAGAACGTGCCCTTCATGTCGCGGACCCTGCCCTTGACCCGGGCGACCGGCGCGCCGAATTCCTTCCTCGCGGCCTGCTGCACGAAATAAACGCCGAGCTCGAATGGAATCGAGTCGAAGCCGCAGGAGAACAGGATGCGCGCGCCGCTGGATTTCGCCGCGGCTTCGTGCGCATCGATCATCTTGCGCATCCACAGCGGCTCGCCGCAGAGGTCGAGATAATCGGTGCCCGATGCGGCACAGGCCGCGACCAGGTCGGAGCCATAGAGCTGATACGGACCGACGGTCGAGATGATCGTCCTGGCCTGGGCCACCATCGCCTGCAGCGAGGCAGGATCGCCGCCATCGGCCACGATCAGCGCGGTGTCGGCCGGCGCCCCGATCGCGTCGCGCACCGCGGCGAGCTTGTCCTTGCTGCGGCCGGCCATCGCCCATTTCAGGTTGGCGTCGGCCTTGTACTGCGCGGCGAGATATTCGGCGACGAGCTGGCCGGTAAAACCGGTGGCGCCATAGACGATGATGTCGAATTTCGACGAAGACATAGACTGATATCCTTGGTGTTTTTCGTCATTGCGAGCGAAGCGAAGCAATCCATGGCGGTAAAAGGAAAGATGGATTGCTTCGTCGCAAGTGCTCCTCGCAATGACGGCTGACTTTGACGGCTGAACTTATTTCCCGGCGTAGGACGCGCCCATGCCGGCGCGCACGTCGGCCTGGATGCCATAGGGCGCGATCGGATAGCGCAGGCCGTTCTTCGCCAGTTGCTTCATGCCGATGATGGCCTTGGCGAGATGCGCTGGCGAGAGCGCCATTAGCATCTCCTCATCCGGCACGCCACCATAGCGGCGCTCGGCGAAGCACGGCAGCGACAGGCTGGGCTCGCCGGTCTTGAGCGCCCGGCCCCATGAATCGGCGCAGGCGGTCTCGCCGACCACGCCCCATTCGAACTTCCTGTAGCCGGTATATTGCAGCCCGTTGATCAGGATGATCATCTGTCCGGGCGTGGCATAGACCAGGCAGATGTCAGGCGGATCGAGCCGGCCGCTTGCCAGCGGGCTTACCGCCAGCGCCAGGTATTTTCCGTAAGCGACGACATCGAGCGCTTCCTGCCGCTTGCGCGCGTCCTCGGGCGTACCGTGCCAGACGCCGACGTAATTCTTCCCCTCGAGAAATGTCTCGTCCTGCGGCGCAAGCCCGATCACGGCACGGCACTGCGCGCCGACGAGGTCGTCGGCGGTGATGCCGACGGTCCAGCCCAGCCGCGAGGCCATGCTGACGATCTGGTCGGTGGTGTGCACGGCGGTCGGCCGCCGGATCTTCGGAATCGCCGTCATTTCCTCCACTGACGCGAACATCTTCATGCCGATCACGGTGGTCTTGAGCCGAAGCAGGCTGTTCAGGTCGGCCACCATGCCGGCCAAATCGAGTTGTTCCGGCGGCGATTGTTGTTGCATGGCGTTACTCCCAGGGCGGCGGACGAAGCGTCGCGCGCGTTTATTGGATCAATTCTAACCTGATTGTTTCAACGTTGCGACAGCTGCTTCCGGTCCGCTGCCGGCCCCGGCAGCAGATCGTCGATCTTGCCGGTGGCCCAATAGGCGATCAGGCCCATCCATTCGCGCACGGCGAGGTCGACGAGGATGAATCCGTCTCTGGCCACGGTGGCGAACGTCAGAAGGTCGGCGCCGCGGCCGACCCGCCAGTCCACGGGGTAAGGCTCCACATCGAACCCGGCCTTGCGAAACAAGCCGACCGATCGCGGCATGTGGAAAGCCGACGTCACCAGCAGCCATCGCTCGCCCGGCCCGGGGGCGGCCATCGCCTTGGAGAATTCGGCATTTTCCTGGGTGTTTCGCGCCTCGCGCTCCATCAGCAAACGCGTTTTGGATATGCCGAGGCCTTCAAACAGCTGGGCCGCGTAGTCGGCTTCCTTCGCATCGGTGGACAGCAGATTCGCGCTACCGCCGGAATACATCACGCGCGCGTTTGGATAGCGATGGGCCAGCACGGCGGCTGCAATGATGCGGTCGCCCGCAGCGCTGACGACGGCACCGCCATGCGTGAGCGAAAGATCGGCGTCGATCGGCCCGCCGAGGACGACGATGCCGTCAGGCGCGCCCCCAGCGGCATCCCAAGGCGGAAAGCGCGATTCTAGCTGATGCATCATCAGCGTCCCAAGCGGCGACCAGCCGCATATCGCCAGCAATACCACCGCGGCCACCAGCAGCTTGCGGCCGAGCGATGAATACCGCGTGGCCAGCAGAGCCACGCCGACGAGACCGGTACAGATCAGGAAATTGGTCGGCAACAGCAGGACGCCGAGGGTTTTGGAGAGCAGGAAAAACAAAAAGATATCTCCCTCGGGATGCCAGGCACCGCGCCAATCACACAATCCGTCATACGCGGGCTTGACCCGCGTATCCATCTCTCTTCGTAATATGCACTCTTCCGGGAGAAGATGGATTGCCTGGTCACTATCGCGAAACCGCGCCTGGCGCTATTGCCCGGCAATGACGACTGAACCGACGAGAAAGCCCCCATGACGCATCACCACCTGCATTCCAGCCCCGAGACCTGCCACTGGGGCTTTTTCGAAGCCAAACTGAAACCCGTCCTGACCATCGCCAGCGGCGACGAGGTCACGGTCGACACCATCAGCGGCGGCCCGGAAATGATGCCGGACCGGAGCCAGTTTCATGTTCCCCCCGAACTCGCCGAGGTGCACGCCAAGAACGAGCGGATGCTGCCCGGGCACATCCTGACCGGTCCGATCGCGGTCGAGGGCGCCCTGCCCGGCGACGTGCTGGAAATCGAGATCCTCGACATCCAGCTGCGGCAGGACTGGGGCTGGAACATGATCAAGCCGCTGGCCGGCACCCTGCCCGACGATTTCCACGAAACCCGGCTGCTCAATATTCCGCTCGACCAGAAGCGCATGGTCGGCCGCATGCCCTGGGGGCTCGATCTGCCGCTGAAACCGTTCTTCGGGGTGATGGGCGTGGCGCCGCCACCGGCCTGGGGCCGCATCTCGTCGCTGATTCCGCGCGCGATGGGCGGCAATCTCGACAACAAGGAACTGGTGCCCGGCGCCAGGCTCTATCTGCCGGTGTTCGTGCCGGGCGCGCTGTTCTCCTGCGGCGACGGCCATGGCGTCCAGGGCGACGGCGAGGTCTGCGTCACCGCGATCGAGACCGCGCTGCAGGGCCGTTTCAGGCTGACGCTGCGCAAGGACCTGCGCTTCGACTACCCTCGCGCCGAAACGCCAACGCATTACATGACGATGGCGATGGATCCCGACCTCGATCAATGCGTGGTCCGGGCGCTGCGCGACATGATCGTGCTGCTCGGCGAAAAGCGCAATCTGTCGCGCGAGGACGCCTACACGCTCTGCAGCCTCGCCGCCGATTTGCGCGTCACGCAGACGGTGAACGGCTCGAAAGGCATTCACTGCATGATCGAGAAGGCGATCGTGCACGGGTGAATGTTGCCACGACAAAGGTCGTCATCCCTCCAGTACGCCGTGGCTTCTCGGCTCAAGCGCTGGCGTCGCTGGGATACTGGATCGCCCGCCTTCGCGGGCGATGACGATCGAGGCAATCGCACCGGCCCCGGAATGACGAAGTGAGCGCCTCACCCCAGCCGCCAGCCGACCTCTTCCGTGAAGCTCTGATAAAACTCCGGCGTGTAGGCCTGCTCCGGCGTTTTCCGCACGCGTTCGTCGAGCTTGTGGGCGTCGTCGCCGACCAGGATGCGCCAGCGGCCGGCCTTGACGCCGTCGAGAATAATTTTGGCCGCCTGCGCCGCGGTGGTCGGGGCGTCCTCGCGGAAGGCGCGCGCACGATCCAGCGCGATGGTCTGGACGTCGTCGTCCGACATCGCCTCGGTGTCGACACCCATGGCCTTGAGACGCACGCGCGCCGACAACAGTTCGTTGGCGCTGAGAAGCTCGGATTCGATGCCGCTCTGAATCTTGCGCGAATTGGACACGATCGAGGTGCCGATATGGCCGGGCATTACCACCGAGCACTTGATGTGCGGCGCGTTCAGCCTGAGGTCGTTCATCAGCGCTTCGGTAAATCCCTTGACCGCGAATTTCGCGGCACTGTAGGCAGTGTGCGATACACCCATTCCGACCGAGGCCCAGAAACCGTTGACGCTGGAGGTGTTGACGATATGGCCCTCGTCGGCCTTCATCAGCATCGGCAGGAAGGTGCGGACGCCGAGATAGACCCCGCCCCAGCAGATGTTGAAGGTCCTTTCCCACTGTTCCCGCGTGTTGGTGAACAGGCTGCCGCCGCCGCCGATGCCCGCGTTGTTGAACAGCAAATGGATCCTGTCGGTCGCCTGCTGCTCCGCGAGTTCGTCGCGAAAGCGCTGGAGCTGGTCCTCGATCGAGACATCAGCGATGTGGGTGGTGACGCGCAGCCCCTGCGGCAGTCTTTCGACCTCGCACAGCCGTTTGGTCTCAGCCATCGCATCGGCCGAGACGTCGCACATCGCGACGTTGCAGCCCTCGGCGACGAGCTGGCGCGCCAGTTCGCGGCCCATGCCCGTGCCGCCTCCGGTGATGACGGCAATCTTTCCGGCAAAGTCTTTCATGGGAGCGATGACCTTTTCATTGCGGGACCAGGAGATACTGACCGCAGCATGGGTTTGAGCGCTGCTGCTTGTCTTCCGGTATAGTCGCACCGATACGCACCGGTCAAACGGCGCCGGCGTCTCCAGATGCGCGACTTCGAGTCGCGGATCAACGGACCCAACGCCCTGATGCGGAATGAACACTCCTTAACCATTCGGGTCCAAGGTTGTCCGCATAGGTGGGATCAGAATGAATTTTGAGAACGGAACGATTCACAGCATTCGGTCGACCAGCCAACGCAGCCTGGCCGCCTATTGGGCGGGACTGGCACTCGCTGAAGCTGGCTTGCCGCCGTTCGATCAGTTTGCGCCCGGTGCCGGGATCCACAATCCGAAATACATTGCGGTGTGGAAAGTCGAGGCCGGCAAGGACCAGCTGGACTTTCGCGCCTTGTACCGTGGATCGTTCATCGACGAAGCCGTCAAGGACGCCTGGGTCGGAAAGACCCTCTCCGAGGTCGCCCCGCCGGTTTTGCGAATCCCCATCATCGCGGCGTCTGCCCATTGCGCGAGCAGCGGGTGCGCCATTTACACCGTGCTTCGAACCTACGACGAGGCGGGATCGCCGGTCGATCTGGAGCGTTTGCTGCTGCCCTTCGGCACGCGCGGTCGCGTTCAGGTGATCGTCGCCTCGCTGCAACTGGTCAGCCTCGAAGGCAAGGTCGAACGCCGCAAGGCCGTCGAAAGTTTCGAGACGCAGACCGACGTCGTGCTGTCGTTCAGGATTTCGGCCAACAGCTTCAAGGAATCGCGGCCAAGGAAGGCCGCTGCTGTTCCCCTACCTGCCTGACCGGAGCCAGGAGGCGGATACGCAACACGGGCAACGAACTCGATCCCTCGTGGTCGGCAATTGCGTGCTGTGGAAAGACGAGCAGGATGCGGCGCTGAAGGTGGATTACAGCGTGGCGTTCGAGGCGGATTGAGGCGCCGTGCGTCGGCTTGTTCAGGTCTTATGTTCATACAGCAACCGCGCGCGGATCGTGCCTTCCAGTGCCCGTATGTCGGCAAGGATGCTCTGGCTGTCCGCGGCCGACGTGTCGGTGTCCAGCACCACATAACCCACGTCCGCGTGGGTTTCGTAATATTGAGCCGCGATATTGACGGCGTGGCGCGCGAGCAGTTCATTCAGCCGTCCGAGCATGCCCGGCACGTTGCGCTGAACCTGAATGAAGCGGGTGCCGGCCGGGCGCGCCGGCAGCTGCGCCAGCGGAAAGTTCACCGCGCCCATGGTCGAGCCGGTATCGCTGTAATCCACCAACTTGCGCGCGACCTCGGCGCCGATGCGCTCCTGCGCCTCCTCGGTCGAGCCGCCGACATGGGGGGTCAGGATCACATTGTCCAGTCCCTGCAGCGGCGAAACGAAACGTTCCTTGTTCGAACCCGGCTCGACCGGAAACACGTCGACGGCGGCGCCGCGCAGCCTGCCCTCGCGAAGGGCGTCGGCCAGCGCGTCGAGGTCAACCACCATGCCGCGGCTGTTGTTGATGAAATAGGCGCCCTGCTTCATCGCCCGGATTTCGGCACGCCCGATCATGCCCTGGGTCGCCGCCGTTTCCGGCACATGCATGCTGACGACGTCGCTCTGTGCCAGCAGCTCGTGCAGGGTCGCCGTCGGCTCGGTGTTGCCGTGGCGAAGCTTGTCGGTGTGATCGTAGAACACCACCCGCATGCCCATCGCTTCGGCGAGATAGGACAATTGCGAGCCGATGTTGCCGTACCCGACGATGCCCAGCGTCTTGCCCCTGACTTCATGGCTATCGGTCGCGGACTTGTCCCATTTCCCGTCATGAGCCGCGACCGATCGCGCGACAATCCGGCGCAGCAGAAACACGATCTCGCCGATCACCAGTTCCGCCACGCTGCGCGTGTTGGAGAAAGGCGCGTTGAAAACCGGAATCCCACCCCGCCTGCAGGCGTCGATGTCCACCTGGTTGGTGCCGACACTGAAGCAGCCGATCGCGATCAGCCGGTCGGCGGCCTCCACAATGTCCGAGGTGATCTGCGTGCGCGACCGGATGCCGAGCAAGTGCACGCCCTTGATGGCTTCCTTCAGCGCTTCGCCATCGAGCGCCCCGGTCAACCGCGTCACGCTGGAATAGCCGGCATCCGACAGCGTGTGCACGGCACTGTCGTTGACGCCTTCCAGAAGCAGGACCCGGATCTTGTCCTTGGCGAGAGAGAATTCCGGTAGAGGCTGAATCTTGTTCACGATGGTGCGTCCTGACGAAGACCTGACAGCGAGCCGCGATTCCCAACAGCGGGACGGTCGCAGGCGTTAGGTACTCACAAAACGCCTCGCGACAAACCATTTTCTGGCCAGCCCGGCGTCGCCGGTATGGCGGGTCCGCCCGACGATGCGGGGCTGGGGATCGAGCGGGATCAGGGGGCGATCGAGCGAATGACGGTGGGCTGCATCGTGCATCGGTGAGGCGGCGGGACTCCGCGCGGCTGTTGTGCTCCCGGCTCGCAGGCAGCATAAAGCCGAAAGCACTATTCCAGCGCGAGATCAATCCCGCAAGGCGATGTCATGGTCAAACGTATCGTCGTCGAAAAAAGCTGCGGCGTGATTGTCGATTACCAGGACTTCTTCCTGTCGCAGGTGGAGCGTCGCGCCCGCGCGCGCCTGCGGGCGAATACGCGGAATTTCGTACGGCTGCTCGGTTACTTTCGCATTCCGATGATCGCGACGCTGGAGCGGCCAGTCTACGCCAAGGGCGCCGTGCCGGAAGACATCAAGGCGCATCTCGGCAGCCGTGGAAAGGTTTTCGAGAAGGATTTCTTCGACCTCACCCGGGAGAAACCGATCCGGGCCCATCTGAAACGGCTGAAGAAGACGCAAGCCATCGTTGCGGGTTGCGAAACCGACGTCTGCATCCTGCAATCCTGCCTCGGTCTTCTCGAACTGGGCTTTGAGGTCTTCGCCGTCGAGGAGCTGCTGTTCTCGTCGGCCGCCAACACCGACGCCGCGCTTTTGAGGTTGAGGTCGGAGGGCGTGACCGTCTTGTCCTACAAGACGCTGTATTTCGAATTGATCGAAGCCGTGGGCGAAGCACCGCATCGCGAAAAAACGATCGCCGCGTTTGGCGAATTTCCAGGCGACCTGCCGGAAGCCGGCGTGTCCTGAGGAGCGGTCGCCTCTGACGCGCTGGAGGGGGAAGCGCAGCGATACGCATCGGCTGCCGCTTGCGAATGTGATGGGTTTAACGAAGCGCTCAACCCAGCGCACTTGATTCTATTTGGATAAAATGGTCGGAGCGAGAGGATTTGAACCTCCGACCCCTAGTCTCCCAGACTAGTGCGCTAACCGGGCTGCGCCACGCTCCGATGCCGTTCCATTAGCTTCGATCAGGCCCGCGCGCAAGGCGGCTGAAGGGGCCGGTTCCGGCTTGGTCCGGCTCGCCGCGTCCCTGGCTCGGATCCCGCTCTTACTGTACATGGGGTTGTTTTCGAGATTTTTGTAAAAGTGCGGCGCCATGGCCGGGCGCTGCGCCGGCCTCTCCCCGCATGCGGAGCGAGGCAAGGAAGGCCCTACCCGTCCTTCATCGCGGCATTGAGCAGTTCGCGGCAGGCGATCAGGTCGGCCAGCACGTTCTGCAGCCGCGCGACGTCGAGCGGGCGCGGGCCGGCGACGCCGGGGATCGGGCCGGAATCCAGCGTCGGCATGCCGTCCTCGTCGGCGTCGAGCAGGCGGAAGTCGATGCCGTCGGCGGGCTCGTAATCGTCGTCGTCGAGGTCGGGGCCGGGCGTGGCCGCCTCCTCCTCGTCCCGTTCCGACAGGCTGCGCCCGACCGCTTCCTCGATGGCGCCGAAATTCGCCACCGCGGTGGCGTCGGCCAGCCGCTGCACCGAGCCGATGCCGTGTTCCTTCAGGATCCGCTGTACCCCGCGGATGGTATAGCCCTCGCCGTACAGCAGCCGGCGGATGCCGCGCAGCAGGTCGACGTCGTCAGGACGGTAATAGCGGCGGCCGCCGCTGCGCTTCATCGGCTTGATCTGAGTGAACCGCGTCTCCCAGAACCTCAGCACGTGCTGGGGGATGTCGAGGTCGGCTGCGACCTCGCTGATGGTTCGGAATGCATCCGTCGCCTTGTCCAAATGCCCGCTCCCTGTTCGAGAAGTCTCGTTTTGACGTGTTTTCTTGACGCGAACCGGTACCCACTTCGCTTGAAAACGCTACGCCTAATCGGCCTTGTTGCCGTCGCCATTGCCGGTGGCGTGGCCGTTGATCCGCTGCTTCAGTATGGCCGACGGCTTGAACACCATCACGCGACGCGGCGAGATCGGCACCTCGGTGCCGGTCTTGGGATTGCGGCCGATACGCTGGCCCTTCTTGCGCACCATGAAGGAGCCGAACGACGACAGCTTCACCGTCTCGCCCTTCTCCAGGCAGTCGGTGATCTCCTTCAGCACCAGTTCGACAAACGCCGACGACTCGGTGCGCGACAGTCCCACCTTCTGGTAGACGGCCTCGCACAGATCGACGCGTGTGACTGTTTTTCCGTTTCCGGTCATCGCCTGCCCCGCACTCTCGGCGAACAATATG
>JAUXWH010000114.1 GCA_030681365.1 Bradyrhizobium sp. | reverse complement strand
GGAATCCGCTCCTTGGGCTCCTTCCACGGGAACATGCTGACTTCGGCGTTCGGCGCCAGCATCGCCGTCTCCATGGCGACGTCATAGGGATGGGCCGGAATATCGTCCGGCAGGATCAGCACCGGCGTCTGGCAACCGCGCACGAAATCGCGCGTCACCGTAAAGACGAAGTCGGGATTGCTGCGGTACATTCTGGTGAGGAATTTCTCGGCCATCTCCATGGTGAGGTCGGGTCGGCGCTTGATCAGCTCCGGCGCCCAGCCCTTCATGTTGTTGTCGTAGAACAGGTCGCGCATCTCCGGGCGCGAGCCTGAAGGCATCGCCAGCACGCCGGCCACGATGCGTTCCGGTGCGCGCTTCAGCAGATTCCAGATGAAGGGGCCGCCGATACAGAAGCCCAGCACCATGAACCTGTCGATGCCGAGGTGATCCATCAGGCCGAGCTGGTCGTCGGTGTGGGAATCCCAGGGACGGTCAATCTCGAGCGGGCCGGACGACTGGCCGGGAGGCGCGTTGCGCAGGTCGAAAGCGATACAGCGATACTCGTTCTTGAATTCCTCCATCGCGTTGAAGGGCGGATAGCTGCCGGTGATGCCTGCTATGCTCGAATTCAGCCCGCCGCCGGCGATCAGCAGCAGCGGAAAGCCGGAGCCGGCCTCCTCGTAGTGGATGCGGACGTCGCCTTTTTCGTAAGTACCCATGGTACCCCCCTGCCCGGGCCGCCCGGCACCCGTGGCGCGGCGCCGCAGCCATCGCCCGTCGCCATATTGGAACTATGAGGCGGCCATTTCCTGCCGCTGCTCCGCCGCCGTCATCGCAAAGCCCTCATAGCCCTTTGCCGCAACGTCATTGCAGATCTGGCGATAGAGGCCGACGCCGCCGATATAGGGCATGAAAATCTGCGGCTTGCCCGGGATGTTGGCGCCCATGTACCAGGAATTGGCCTGCGGATAGAGCGTGGCGTGTGCGACCTCGTTGACATGCGCCACCCACTTGTCTTCGGCGTCCCGGCTGGCTTCGATGGCAACGAGATCGTGGTCGCGCATCCAGGCGATGCAGTCGGTGATCCATTCGACATGCTGTTCGATCGAGACGATCATGTTGGACAGCACCGACGGACTGCCGGGGCCGGTGATGATGAACAGATTGGGAAAACCCGCGCTCATCAGGCCGAGATAGGTCTTTGGACCTTCCGCCCATTTCTGATTGAGCGTCTGACCGTTGCGGCCGCGAATGTCGATCTTTGCGACCGAACCCGTCATCGCATCGAAACCCGTCGCCAGCACCAGGGCGTCAACCTCGATTTCCCTGGCCGAGGTACGAACCGCGTGCGGCAGGATTTCCTGGATCGGATCGGACTTGATGTCGACCAGCGTCACGTTCGGGCGATTGAAACTGGCAAAATAATCGGTGTCGATGCAAATACGCTTCGAGCCGATCGGATGATCGTTCGGCTGCAGCAGTTTCGCCGTTTGCGGGTCCTCGACGATCTCCGCGATCTTGCCGCGGACGAAATCGGCGGCGGTGTCGTTGGCGGCCTTGTCGAACACGAGGTTGTTGTAGACTCCCATGAAGGTCAGGCCGCCTTTCGCCCAACGCGACTCGAACTTGGCGCGGCGTTCGGCATCACCGTCATCCAGCGCGCCCCGGTCCGGCACTTCCTGCACGATGCCGTTCCGCATTTCTTCGCGCGCGATGCGTCGGATCTCCGGATAATTCGCTCGAAACGAATCCCGCTCTTCTTCTGTCAGCGCGGCGTTGCGGGCGGGAATGGAAAAATTCGCGGTGCGCTGAAACACCGTGAGATGGCTGGCCTGCTCGGCAATGACAGGCACCGACTGGATCCCCGACGATCCCGTGCCGATCACACCGACCCGCAGGCCGGTGAAATCCACCGGTTCATGCGGCCAGTGCCCGGTGTGATAGACCTTGCCCTTGAAGTCGCCGAGGCCCTTGATGTCAGGCATCCTTGCGTTCGACAGGCAGCCGGTGGCGAGCACGACGTGCCTGGCCGTCGCCGTCTTGCCGTCTGAAGTCGTCACCGACCAGAGATTGCCGCTTTCGTCGAATTCGGCACGGTCAACCCGGGTGTTGAGCTGGATGTCGCTGCGCAGCTTGAAACGGTCGGCGACGTGTTTGGCGTATTTCAGGATCTCAGGCTGCGGCGCGTAGCGCTCGCTCCAGTTCCACTCCTGCTGCAGTTCGTCATCGAACGAATAGGAATACTGCATGCTCTCGACGTCACAGCGCGCGCCGGGATACCGGTTCCAGTACCAGGTGCCCCCGACATCGCCGCCCTGCTCATAGACCCGCGCCGACAAGCCCTGCTGGCGCAGCCGGTGCAGCATGTACATGCCGGCGAAACCGGCACCGACCACGACGACATCGTAAGCCTCGGTGGCCGCGGGCCGGCTTTTACCTGGCATGGATGGCAAGGCGGACATTCGAACGAACTCCCTTGGGATTTTCTGTTGTTGCCGGGCAGCATTCTACCCGCGGCGGCAAAGCGCAAGGGCCAAATCGGCCGTACCGGTCTGCATATTTTGCCACATGGAATGCACAATCGCCGCACCGCGATTCCCGGCGCCTCGACGCAAGACCAGGCTAAGGAAACCGGCTTGGCTTTGGTGCCCCCGATGCGCTAGCGTCGCCCGAGCCTTCGCCCTCCAAACCAAAAAATGAGCAGCCCCAAAAGGCTGCCGCAGGGAGCACAATCATGAAATCGCCGATCTGCGACATGCTGGGGATCGAATTTCCCCTGCTCGCCTTCAGCCATTGCCGCGACGTGGTCGCGGCCGTCAGCCGGGCCGGCGGTTTTGGCGTGCTCGGCGCCACCGCGCACTCGCCCGAGTCGATCGAGCAGGAGCTGAAGTGGATCGACGATCACGTCGACGGCAAGCCCTACGGGCTCGACGTGCTGATCCCGGAAAATATCTCGACGGCGGGCGAGAAGGACGTCACCTGGAAGAGCCTGGAAGCGCGGATTTCGCCGGAGCATCGCGCCTTCACCAGCAACCTGTTGAAGAAGTATGGCATCGAACTGACGACGACCAATGTCGCCGACAACCAGCCGCAGCCGTTCGATGCGCAGCGCGCGCTGGAATTGCTGGAAGTGTCCTTCAACCATCCGATCAAGCTGATCGCCAATGCGCTGGGTGTGCCGCCGAAGGCGATGATCGAGATGGGCAAGAAGCATGGCGTGCCGGTGGCGGCGCTGGTCGGCGCCAAGGAGCATGCGCTGCGCCAGGTCGCGGCCGGTGTCGATATTCTGGTGGTGCAGGGCACCGAGGCCGGCGGCCATTGCGGCGAGGTCTCCACCATGGTGCTGGTGCCCGAGGTGATCAAGGCCATCAAACCGATCCGCGACGTGCCGGTATTGGCCGCCGGCGGCATCATGACCGGTCGCCAGATGGCGGCGTGCATGGCGATGGGTGCGGCCGGGGTGTGGACCGGCTCGGTGTGGCTGGCCACCGTCGAATCCGAGACATCGGAGATTTTTCGCGAGAAGATGATCGCGGCCTCCTCGCGCGACGCGATCAGATCAAAAGGCCGCACCGGCAAGCCGGCGCGGCAGCTGCGCTCGGTGTGGACCGACGCGTGGGATCGCGGCCCCGACAGCCCCGGCGCGCTGCCGATGCCGCTGCAGAGCATCATCAGCCGCGACGCCTTCAACTCGATCGATCGCGCCGCCGCATCCGGCAATGCGCGGGCGCGAGACCTTGTCAGCTATTTCGTCGGACAGGGCGTCGGCCTGATCGACAGCGTCAAATCCGCCGGCGCCGTGGTGCAGGAATTCAAGGAAGACTTTGCAGAGGCGGTCGAGCACATGAACGCGCTGGTGGCGGAGTAGACGCCAAGCCTCCATCCTTCGAGGCGCGCAAGGGCGCGCACCTCAGGATGACGCCGTCATGCCGTAGCGAAGCGAAGGCCTCGAAGGGTGGCTGCAAGCGAACTTTCAGAACCGAGAAACAAGAAAATGTCGAATACCTCCTCCTCCATCTCCGAAGACCGCATCCCCGTCATCGTCGGCGTCGGCGAAATCACCGATCGGCCGAAGGAGATCGCCGACGGACTCGAGCCGCTGGCGCTGCTGGAGCAGGCGCTGCGGCGCGCGGAAGTCGACTCCGGCGGCAAATTGCTCAATGACATCGGCTCGCTCGATATCGTCAATTTCCTGAGCTGGCGCTACCGCGATCCGGAGCAACTGCTTGCGGGACGGCTTGGCATCCGGCCGGCGCATCTCTATTACGGCCCGGTCGGCGGCGAGAGCCCGATCCGCTATCTGCACGAGGCCGCAAAGCGCATCGCGCGCGGCGAATGCAGCGTCGCCGCGGTCTGCGGCGCCGAGGCGCAGTCGACCGCGACCAAGGCGGAACGCGCCAAAATCGATCTGCCGTGGACGCCGTTCGCCCTTGACGTCGAAGAGCCGAAGCGCGGCGCCGCGTTCCAGAAGCCGATGGCGGTCAAGCTCGGCG
>JAUXWH010000087.1 GCA_030681365.1 Bradyrhizobium sp. | reverse complement strand
GGGCTCGTTCGGCTCGTTCATGGCGGTCTCCGGAAACGGAAAAGGCCGCCCGGGAGGGGCGGCCTGAGGTCATGGAAAGCGGACAACAAAGGGCCCGCACCGGGGGTTTCCGGGCGGGCCGCGACGGGGATGCAACGCCCCGATCATAGGATATTTATTACCATTTTCCTGTTGAACCTGCAACTCCGGCTTTGCGGGCCTAGTATGCGTCCATGACAGGGCTGCATCCCCGCCGCGCCAGCGGCACCGAAGGCTATAGCGAGACGGCTGACCGGTTGGTCGAGCAGTACGAAAGCCGCAGCTTCGCCGACGTCCATCGCGGCCTCCTGCCCCTGTTCCCGGCGGCGCCGGCTCGCGCCCTCGATATCGGCGCCGGAACCGGCCGCGATGCCGCCGGCCTGGCGGTGCTGGGTCACACCGTCCTGGCCGTCGAGCCGACACCCGAGATGCGCGCCCACGGGCAGCGTCTGCACTCCTCTCCCGCCATCGAATGGCTCGACGATTCGCTGCCCGAGCTCGCCCGTGTTCGAGCCCGTAACGAGCGCTTCGACCTCGTCATGATGACGGCCGTCTGGATGCATCTCGACGAGGCCGAGCGGACTCGCGCGATGGAATACGTCGCCGGCCTGATCGTGCCCGGTGGCCTGATGACGCTGTCGCTGCGCCACGGGCCGGTGCCGGCCGGCCGGCGCATGTTCGACGTGAGCCCGGCCGAAACCCGCGCGCTGGCCGCCAGTCACGACCTCGCGACGGTCTACGAGCGGGACCGCCCGTCCGTCTTCAACGCCGACGGGGTGTGGTGGGACGTGCTGGCTTTCCGGGCGCCGGCCTGAATCGCGACCGGAAGCGCACCCGTTGCGGGATGCCGTCGAGGCCGCCATTCGCTATAATTAAACGCCTCTGGAGCGAGCCATGCCCGACACCGCCACTACCCCTCACGACGCGGACGATACCGCCGCCAAACGGCGCGCCAGCCTCGACCAGGCGCTCGCCAGCACGCGGCTGGAAGGACACGTCCCCACGCCCGAATTCCTCGCCGACTGCGAGGATTACATCGCTGGACGGATCACCGACGATGAGATCCTGGCGCGCGAGGTCGAGCGCGTTCTCGGCACCAAACGCGCGACCGATGCCGCCTGATCCTCAGGATCCGTACACCTATCCCGACTCGACCGTCCTTCGAAACAAGTTCGACACGCGCAGTACCGACAAGCTGGCGAGGCTCGAATATGCCGCCACGGCCGTGCGCCTCCGCAAAATGCGGCAATGGCCCCTGCCGGCCAAATTCGACCTAGACACCTTGAAAAGAATCCACGGCCACATCTTCCAGGATGTCTATGACTGGGCCGGGTCGATCCGCACCGTGGACATCGCCAGAGCCGGGCAGATGTTCTGCCGGCCGGCCTTTCTCGAGAGCGAAGGCAAGCGCCTGGCCGAGGCGCTCGCCAAGGAGAAACTCTTGCGCGGCCTCGATCGAACGGCTTTCGTCGAAAGGCTCGCCGAGCATTACGGCGACTGGAACGCGCTCCATCCTTTCCGCGACGGCAACGGGCGGGCGACGCGCGAGTTCTTTCGCCAACTCGCGACGCAGGCGGGCTATGAGTTCGACCTGACGAAGCTCGAGCGGGGCGCGTGGAACGAGGCCTCCGCCCGCAGCTTCAAGGGCGACACCAAGCCATAACACGACGTGCTTGCGGCGGCCGTTCGGCCGCACCGTGTCTAATGGAGCCGGCCTTCCGAGCATCAACTCGAGCGCAGGCCGGTGCGCTTCGGCGGGTGGCGGGCTGGCGCAGATCGCGGGCGCGGCGTCTTGCGGGGCGACGCCTTTCGACGCGGGAGCCGATGCTCGGCGACGAGCGTGAGCTTCACGCCCAAGGCGCGCAACACGGCGCTCACCGTTTCGAAGCGGGGATGCGCGCCCGAACCGAAAGCCTTGTAGAGGCTCTCCCGACCGAGGCCCGCCTGCCTCGCGACACGCGCCATTCCCCTCGCCTTGGCAACGTCGCCCAGGGCCGCGAGGAAGACGTCGGTATTGGCATCTTCGGCGGCGGCCGTCAGGTACTCGGCGATCACCGCGTCGTTGTCGAGATAGTCGGCGACATCGAAGGGCGCATAGGCGGCTTTCATTTCTTCAACTCCCTGATGTCGCGCGCCAGCGCCAGCGCGCGGGTGATGCCCCTCTTCTGCGCCGACTTGTCGCCGCCGGCGAGCAACACGTAAACGGTCGCGTCCCGGCGCATGAAGTAGATGCGGTAACCCGGCCCGACGTCGATACGCATCTCCGAAACCCCGCTTCCGACCGGCTTGCAGTCGCCGAAGTTTCCCATCGTCGCGCTGCGCAGCCGGCCAGGATCCTGGCCTTGCCTCTGCCGTCCCTCAACGCCGACAGCCATCCATCGAAGTTAGCCCTTTTCTCTTAGCCTGTAGCGCTTCAGGCGCGCGGTAAGGTCCCCAAATCATCCATCTCGGGCAGTCGAAGCACGAGGCGCCTTGAGCACGACGCCGCGCAGCGTCGTGACCGCGCGGTCAATCTCCGATTCGGGCGTTCCGGCGTAGCCCAGGATCAGACCGTGCTGCTTGCGGCGGCTCGCGTAGCAGACCGACAGCGGCTGGACGACAAGCCCCGCCGCCGCTGCGGCTGCGGTCACGGCGACATCGTCGAACGACTTCACCAGAACGCCGACCGGGTGCGCAATCAGATGCATGCCGCCGGGATCAGGTGCCACGACGAGCAGCCCGTCGAGATGCCGTTCCGCCGCCGCCAGCAGCACCTCGCGCCGGCCGGCATAGAGAAGGCGCGTGCGGCGCAGGTGCTGGGCGAGATGCCCCTCCGAGATGAAGCGCGCCAGCGCACCTTGTGCCATCAAGGGCGCGCGCACCGAGATGCGGTCCATCAGCCGTTCCGTCACGTCGACCAGCGACGACGGCAGGACGAGGAAGCTGAGGCGCAGCGCCGGGAACAGCAGCTTGGAGAAGCTGCTGAAATAGGCGACGCGGCCGGAGCGGTCGAGCGCGCGCAACGGCGCCAGCGGCCGGCCGCTGTAGCGGTACTCGCCGTCGAAATCGTCCTCGGCGATCCAGCCCTTATGACGCTCGGCCCAGCTCAGCAGTTCCAGGCGGCGCTGCAGCCCGAGCACGGCGCCCAGCGGAAAATGATGGGCGGGCGCCACGACCGCGAGGCGCGCCTCGGGGGCCGCGGCCTCTGCCGCCTCCGGCGGAAAGCCAGCGTCGTCGATGCGCACCGGCACCGCGCGCACGGACGCGGCCGCCAGCGCATCGCGCACTCCGACGAAGCCCGGCTCCTCGATCCAAGCGACGTCGCCCGCGTCCAGCGCCACCCCGGCGAAGAGCGCGAGCCCATGCCGGATGCCGGTGGTGATGACGACCTCGCGCGCCTCGCAGGTGAAGCCGCGCGCGACGCCGAGATAGGTCGCGATCGCCTCGCGCAGGCCGGCATGGCCGAACGGGTGCGCAGCGACTGCTTCCCGCGACGGCCGGCGCCATTCGCGCTCCCGCAGCTTGGCCCACAACGCAAAGGGAAAGGCCTCGCGGTCGGGCTGGCTGGTCGGAAAGGCAAGCGGCAGGACGTCGGCCGTGACCGGCGGGCTGCCGGCCAGCAGCGCGCGGGCGCGACGGGCAACGGCGGGGCGCGCGACTGGCGGCTCGTTCGTTGGCGCCGAGGCGCGCGATGCCGGCGTGGGCGGCGCATATAACATCTCGTCGGGCAGGTTGGCCGCCACCGCCATGGCCGAGCCCGGCTGGCCCACGACGTAGCCCTCGGCCACGAGCTGGTCGAGGGCCAGCACCACCGTGCCGCGGGCGCAGTCGAGATCCTGGGCCAGCAGCCGCGACGACGGCAGGCGCGTGCCGGGTTTCAGCCGGCCTTCCAGGATGGCGCGTCGCACCTGCTCGCCGATCTGGCGATGCAGCGGCAGCGGGCTCGCGGGATCGAGGGCGATGCCCAAGGGCGGCGCGCGGCGCGAACGGTTGGCGCGAGGCATCTGAACTGGTCCAGTCTCTTTTGCTCAAACCGGCTCTTTCACCTGATCCGTATCGCGGCGATGGTTCGGCCGCAAGCAACCCCTTCCCCTGGTGCGCCCAAAGGTCATGTCATGAGCCCTCCCGATTCAGTCGATCCCGCCGCGAGCTATCCCGTCACCAACGTGAACAAGGTGAAGCGCGTCCACGACCGCGGGCGCTACGACAAGGACACCATCCACGCGATCCTTGATGCCGCCCTGGTCTGCCACATCGCCTATGTGATCGACGGCCGGCCCTACTGCACGCCGACCGGCTTCTGGCGTGAGGGCAGCCACCTCTACTGGCATGGCTCGTCGGCCAGCCGCATGATCCGCAACCAGAAGGAAGGCGTCGACGTCTGCCTCACCGTCACGCATCTCGATTCGCTGGTGATGGCGCGCTCCGGCTTCCACCATTCGGTGAATTATCGCGCCGTCATGGCTTTCGGGAAGGCGCATGTCATCGACGACCCGGAAGAGAAGCTGAAGCTGATGGACAGGTTCATCGACCGCATCTACCCCGGCCGCTCCAAGCTCATCCGCCAGCCGAACAAGCAGGAATTCAAGGCGACCACCATGATCGGCATGGAGATCGAGACGGCGTCGGGCAAGATCCGCAACACGCATGTTGCTGATGAAGAGGAAGACTACGAAGGCGTGCCGGCCTGGTCGGCGATGTATCCGATCACCCAGATGCTGGGCGAGCCGTCCGACTGCCCGCGCCAGCTTCCGGGCCTCACGCGGCCGGACGAGATGTCCGACTTCGAGCCCGGCGTCCGCTTCGATGAGCTGATGACCAAGAGTTACCGCCGCACGTTCGGGGACTGACAACCGCGCCTTGACGGTCATCTAGTGCGTCGGCGCGCTCAACTCCAGTTGGGCTTCACATTTGCTGTGCGCGCAGACAGGCTTCTTAATCATGGGTGGGCGCTTAAATCGTTTGCGACCACACTTGCTGCAAGTGAACTGCGCCCGGAAGGCCTTAAATTCATCCCAGCGCGCTTTTTCATCCCCGATCGAGCCGGCGCCATACTGTGCATCCTGGAAGTGACTGCCGAAGTTTTCCACTTCGCCCTTCTCAAGCGTTGTCAGAAATCGATTCTGCATGCCTGCCGACGGTGTCGGCTTAAGATCTGCTTCTCGCAAATAGTTGGCCAAAGCAGAAGCAAGCTCAGCGCGCTCATAGGAGTAAGGTCGCTCAAGTGTGCGGATGCGAATATTGACGCCGAACTCACGGCAGCGCGCAAGCAACCATTCCTCTTCGGCCTACCAGCCTCGGCGAGCGCATTGTTCGCGGCAGCATAGTCGCCGAGTTCGGCAAGATGTCGGCTGATATGCTGCTCGATTGCCGCTGCGTCGCCTGCTGCAGTCTTGTTGAGCGGCGTCGTACACACCGGGCACACGTCGGGGACTTGGACGTCCGCCCTAAAGAGCGGTTCGGCAGCGCGCCAAAGCTTCTCGAAAGTCGCATCCTTTGCCTTGGCCCGCTCATTTGCCTCCAGTTCGCCCGCAGCGACAAGCGCCGTCGCCGCAGCCTCGAAAGCGGGCAAGATGCCGGTGGGTTCTTCGTCGGACGCATCCTTGGCCTTGCTCCAAATAGCGCCTGCGGTGCGACGGAAGAGACGCAAGCCATCGAGTCCCAGTTTTCCTTCTTCAGCCTTGGAGCGCTCCACAATTTCAAGGTAGCCAACATCGTTGCTTTCAAATGTGGTGAGCTTGAGCGTGTTGTCGAGCGGCGCGATTACGACATCATTCAGATAGGTGATACAGGTAGTTTCGTCCCAGGTCGTAACTTTGCGATCCGTTAGCCGCGCCACCTGCACGTCAACCTGCCGAAGTTCAGTTCGGTCCTCCGAGGCCAGCTTCACTGCGGTCCGGACCTGTCGCAGGTTCTTTTGCACGTCGACCAACGGGCCAAGCTGCAACCAGGTAGCCACATCGACGTAGCGTTGCTCGGCCGTGCGGTTTTCGACGAAAGCTCGCAGTGAATGTCCTCTGATGATTGGGTCCACCACGAAGCACGCGCGAACACTCTTGACGATCGCTGGCATAGGCGGCTTCGACCCGCCGGCGTCGCGAATTGCGTCTGCGCTCACGGTCTTGCCCTGGGAGAACGCGACCGTGACGCTTGGCTTCAGGCCCGCAACTTCGGCCCCATTGTGAGCCAGCGCGATCGGGCCAGCCTGATTATTTACCGTTCGCTGACCCAGTCGCTCGAGCGTGCCATCAGCCGAGAACACGAATTCGAGTGCATCGACAATGCTGGACTTGCCGTATGCATTCGGCCCAAAGATTCCAAGGCAACGCTTGGTCGCGAAGACAAATTCTTTTGGCTGCAAGTAGGCGCGGAAAGCTGTCAGCAGCAGGCGTCGCAGGAAATGGGGTGTCTCAGCCATCGGCATCGGCCTGCTCCCCCTTCGCAGGCATAGCACGCGTCCGTGCTAACTTCGCGATCGCGGCCTGGGCTCTAGCGCTGGCATCCTTCGCCGGAGTTCCGACTAGAATGTCCGTCGCAAGTATCTCGACGAGATCCTTGTCGATTCCCTCGATGTTCTTGAGCGTCGCGGCAAGGGTCTTCAAGAAAATCTCTGGCGTTTCAGGCTCGCCGGAAGATGCCGCTGGCATTGCGGGTTCGTCTTGATCGGTCATGGTCGTGCTTTCTCTAAGCAATCTTCTTCCGCGAAACGGACCGAGACGCTGTACGGCTCGCGAGTGTTTGCACATCAATGTGCTTCAGGGCGTCGTCAACAACGACGCTGATACTGGCGGGCTCAAAATGAGCCGCCCGCCCAACCTAATCAATCCGCTGCCTCTAAAGGACAGCGAAAATTTGGGTTGGTTGAACGCTACTAGCTCGATGAGGCGCTTAGAAGCCCTACCCGAAGGCCTCTTCCCACGTGCCGCGGGTCGATGCCTTCGAGTATTCGGTCGAGCGGTTCTCGAAGAAGTTGGTGTGCTCGATGGCGCCCAGCATCTGGTCCATCCACGGCAACGGGTTCTTGGCGTCGCTGCGGTAGATCGGCTGCAGGGTGAGCTGCTGCAGGCGGCGGTCGGCGATGAAGCGGATGTAGCGCTTCACGTCGGTCGCGGTCATGCCCTCCATGCCGCCCATCTCGAAGGCGAGATCGATGAAGGCGTCCTCGTGGTCGACGATGGTCGAGCAGGCGACGTAGAGCTCGCGCTGCAGCGCCTCGGTCCAGACTTCCGGGTTCTCCTGGATGAAGGTGCGGAACAGCCGGATGATCGAATTGCAGTGCAGCGTCTCGTCGCGCACCGACCAGGT
>JAUXWH010000086.1 GCA_030681365.1 Bradyrhizobium sp. | reverse complement strand
GCCCGGCCTCGAGGGCATGGACCTGGTGCCGATGGTGACATCCGCGCAGCGCTTCACCTGGGACGAGACGCCGTGGGCGTGGGAAAAGGGCTTTGGTCGGCAGACCGCGCCCGAGTTCAACGTCGTCGCCATCGACTACGGCATCAAGCGCAACATCCTGCGGCTGCTGGCCGGCGAGGGCTGCAAGATCACGGTGGTGCCGGCGACCACCTCGGCCGAAGACATCCTGGCGATGAAGCCCGACGGCGTGTTCCTGTCGAACGGCCCCGGCGATCCCGCCGAAACCGGCAAATACGCCGTGCCCGTGATCCAGCAGGTGATCGCGTCGGGCACCCCGACTTTCGGGATTTGCCTGGGCCACCAGATGCTCGGGCTCGCCGTCGGCGCGAAGACAAAAAAGATGCATCAGGGCCATCATGGCGCCAATCATCCGGTCAGGGACGAGACCACCGGCAAGGTCGAGATCACCTCGATGAACCACGGTTTCGCGGTGGACCAGGACACGCTGCCTGCGGGCACGACGCAAACCCACATCTCGCTGTTCGACGGCTCCAATTGCGGCATCTCGCTCGACGGCAGACCGGTGTTCTCGGTGCAGTATCATCCGGAAGCCTCGCCCGGCCCGCGCGACTCGCACTACCTGTTCAAGCGGTTTGCGGATCTGATGCGGGCGAAGAAGAGCGCGTAGCTCTGCCGTCAACCCTGCCGGATCAATCACTGTCGTCATCCTGAGGTGCTCGCCCGTTCGGGCGAGCCTCGAAGGATGGGACTTGAACACATTGATCCATCCTTCGAGGCGCTCATCGGCGCAACGCGCCGCCGAGCGCACCTCAGGTTGACGGCGGTGTGTGCGGAATGCGCAAAAACTCTGGCGCAAGCGAACTGGATTAGTATGATGTCCATCATCATATCCACGTCGCAGGATTGCGCCCATGGACCACCAGCCTCCCGAAGTCGAATACGGCGTCACCCCGCTGGAGGTCATGGCCTCGATGGCGGGCGTCGATTTCGTCCGCGCCATCTTCGAGGGCCGGTTGCCGGCGCCGCCGATCATGCAGACTGTCGAACCGTTCGATTCCAGCGCCGAGCCCGGCGTCGTGGTATTTCACAGCATCCCCGGCTTCCGGCACTATAATCCGATCGGCTCGGTACATGGCGGCTACGCCGCGATCCTGCTGGATTCGGCGATGGGACTTGCGGTGCATTCGGCGCTGCCGGCCGGCACCGGCTACACCACGCTGGAATTCAAGGTCTCCTTCATCAAGGGCATGACCAGGGACACCGGTCCGGTCCGCACCGAAGGCCGCACGCTGAGCGTCGGCCGCCGCGCCGCGACCGCGGAGGCGCGCATTACCGATGCCAAGGGCCGGCTGCTGGCGCATGCCACCACCACCTGTCTCGTGTTCGAGCTTCCGGCCACCTCGCCGGTTGGCAGCTAAAAAGGAACTTCACGGCTCCCCATGGAACGCGGGCCGCTGACACCGGTTTAATCCCCGCATATCCTCTGGTGCGAGAGAATGGCCATGCCCGTTGTCAGCGACGAAATTGAACCGCTCGCCATCGTCTTCACGGATGACGGTCTCGTTCCCAACAATCCGATGCCGCTTCTGGTCTACAAGGGCGCCATCGACGTCGCCAACGCGCATCCCGAAAAGACCATCGAGGGCCTGTTCGGCGCCAACGGCTGGGGCGCGATGTGGCGCAACGGCGTCTACGATTACCTGCACTACCATGCGACGGTTCACGAGGCGCTCGGCGTGGCGCGCGGCCGGGCGCGGGTGCGGTTCGGCGGCGACCGCGGCCGGGAATTTGACATCGCCGCGGGCGACGTCGCCATCCTCCCCGCCGGCACCGGGCATCAATGCCTGTCGGCGAGCGCCGATTTCTGCGTGGTCGGCGCCTATCCGCCGGGCCCCGGCATGCATGTCACGCGGCCGACGCCGGAAAATCATGCCAAGGCGCTGAAGACCATTCCGCAAGTGAAGGTTCCGAAGACCGATCCGGTGCGGGGAGAAGACGGGCCGCTGCCACGCCTGTGGCGAGCAGTTACCAACGCGATCGACTAATGCATCGCAGCCGCACGGCGATTTCACATACCTCACGCCGACAACGCCATGCTATGGCGGTCATCGTGCGAACATCCATGAAATGACAGTTGTGGCCGAAGTCCCATCCGGGAAAAGCGCCAGCCGTGCGTTCGGTTATGGCTGCGGCGTCACCATGGCGCTTGGCGCCGCCATCTCGTTCGCCGCGGCGCGCGCCGGCATTCTGGTCGGGTTGGCGCCCGATGACATGATCTTCGCACGCTATATCGTTGCAGGCCTGGTGATGCTGCCCGCACTGATCTGGTGGGGCTTGCCGGACCTGGCGGGATTGGGCTGGTCGCGCGGCATTATCCTGTCGATCCTCGGAGGAGCCCCGTTCGCGCTGTTGCAAACCGGCGGCTACGCGTTCGCCCCACTGGCCAATGGCGCCGTGATCGCGCCGTCGACGGTGACCATCGTCAGCACCATCGCGGCCGGAATCCTACTGGGGGAAACGCTGACGCGCTCGCATCTGATCGGCGCGGCGCTGGTGCTTGGCGGCATTCTGCTGATCGGCTGGCAGGGCATCACGGGAGCGAACGCGGGCGACACTGCATGGGTGGGCGACATCCTGTTCTTCGTCTCGAGCCTGTTCTGGGCCGCCTTCACCGTGCTGATCCGATACTGGAAGGTCGATGCCATCAAGGCAACAGCCGTGGTCGCCGTGCTGTCGCTGTGCTTCTTCGCGCCGTGCTATCTGGTCTATCGCGGGCCGCAGCATCTGGCGGCATTGCCGCTCGGCCCGCTGGTGTTCCAGGGTGTCGTGCAAGGGCTGGTGCAGGCGGTGCTGACCATCATGGCCTACAACCGCTCGATCGCAATCCTCGGCGTCAGCAGAGCCGTGTTGTTTCCCGCACTGGTGCCGGCCCTGTCGATCCTGATCGGCATTCCGGCTGTGGGCGAAATGCCCACAGCGCTCCAGATCGCCGGCCTGGCAACCGTCAGCGCCGGCATGTTGCTCGCCGTCGGGATCATACGCCCGCGCCGCGCGGCGCGGTGAGCCTTACGCCGCGTTGTCGCCTTCCTGGCGGCTGGCTTCGAACAGGAACCAGGTGCGGCGCTCGGTCTGGTCGATGAAGGTTTCCAGCAACGAGGTGGTGCCGACATCCTCGTACTCGTCGGCCACCTTGCGCGCCTTGCGCATCGCCGCCGCCATCTTCTTGTTGTCTTCCATCAATTCGCGCAGCATCTCGCGCGGCGGCACGTAACTTTCGTTGTTGTCCTTGACGGTCTGCAATTTCGCGACCTGCCCGATCGAGCGCAGCGTGACGCCGCCGATCTTGCGGACGCGTTCGGCCAACTCGTCGGTGGTGGCGAAGATCGCCGCGGCCTGCTCGTCGAGCAGCAGATGATAGTCGCGGAAATGCCGGCCGGAGACATGCCAGTGAAAATTCTTGGTCTTCATATAGACCGCGAAGGCGTCGGCCAGCAGCCCATTGAGGGCGACCGATATCTTGTCCACGCCGGCCTGCGGCAGGTCGGTGGGCGTATCGAGGTCGGGAGACACCTTGTCGGATTTGTCGTCTTGCTTGGCTTTGCTCACGCTGCACCTTCCTGTTAGCAACCGGATATTGGACGTTGGACAGTGGTCGCCGGACCATCTAACGCAACAGTTAAGCAGCCGGTTCCACCTCCGGAACCCTCGTTTTTGCCGGACAGACAGGCGATGGACGACTGGATCGATTATTACGACTCCACGCATACAATTTATGCGAGCAGGCGGCATCGCGACCTGCATTTCCAGATCATCGCCCGCGATATCATCGGCTACATCTCCTCCCCCGACGCGGTGGTACTGGACTATGCCTGCGGCGAAGCGCTGTCGGCGGCCAAGGTCGCCGAGGCCTGCGGCAAGCTTTACCTCGCTGAACCGGCACCCGGCGTGCGTGGCCGGCTGATCGCCCGCTTTGCCCCGAACACCAGGATCAGGGTGCGCTCGCTCGACGACCTCAGGAAGATGGAGGAAAAATCCATCGATCTCGTGGTCATGAACTCGGTCGCCCAGTATATGACGCCGGCCGAACTCGACCAGGCCTTCGCGGTGGTCAAACGGCTGCTGAAGCCCGGCGGCCGGCTGGTGGTGGGCGATATCCTGCGCCCCGAGGTCGGCATGGCCAGGGACGTGGCGGCGCTGCTGCGCTTCGCGTTCACCCACGGCTTCCTGAAGGACGCCCTGATCGGGCTGGTGTCGACCGCCTTGTCGGACTACCGGCAATTGCGCTCCAAAGTCGGCCTGCAACGCTACAGCGAGGCCGAAATGGTGGCAAAACTGGCCGCCGGCGGATTCACCGCCTCGCGCGCGCAACGCAACATCGGCCACAACCCGTGGCGTATGACCTTCGTGGCGCGCCACGCGTTCTGACGCCGCCCGTTAGGGTTAACCAGCGGCAAGGATGGCTCACACCGGCGTGATCGGCGATGATCGGGACGGCCCGGTGGCGGAAAGCGTCGACGCGGGGGCAGTGCAATGCTCTTTATCCTGGTTCGAACCCAGGCCGGGCCTCCACGCTTCGCCCTACGGGCTACGCGTGGCGCAGCCACGCAAGACCGAAGGGCGAAGCGTGTCCGGCGTAGCTTGAGTGAAACGAAAGCGTAGACGGACTGTCTCCGCCCCGCCGAAGCCTCAAAATGCCGGTTGATGGGACCGTTATGACCCTGTCGCGGGTGCGGAATCTGGTCTAAAGACCACCCGCGCGCGAGGTTGATCCCAAGCGCCGGGTTTGAGGGACGCGCGACAGGCGCGCCCTTTTTTTGTGCCCAGTTCGCAGCCCCCAATCCTTGACCCCAAGACTTGACCCCGAGACTTGATGCCCAAAAGAACCGACATCTCCACCATCCTGATCATTGGCGCCGGTCCGATCGTGATCGGCCAAGCCTGCGAATTCGACTATTCCGGCACCCAGGCGGTCAAGACCCTGAAGGACGAGGGCTACCGCATCGTCCTGGTCAATTCCAATCCGGCCACCATCATGACCGATCCGGAACTGGCCGACGCCACCTATATCGA
>JAUXWH010000084.1 GCA_030681365.1 Bradyrhizobium sp. | reverse complement strand
GGCCGATCAAAACTGGGAGCGTGCGTTGATTTACGAAATCCGGGTCTATGAAGCCGCCGAAGGCCGCGCCGAGGCGATGCGCCGCCGCTTTGCCGACAATGTCGCGACCCGGTTTTTTCCCCGTCACGGCATCGAGCTGGTGGGCGCGTTCACCGCGCCCGATGAAGATGGCCGCCTCACTTATATGACGCGCTTTGCCGACGAGGCCGCGCGCAAGCAGGCCTGGGCCGCGTTCGCCGCCGACCCGGAATGGGCGGCGGTGAAGGCATCGAGCGAACCGGACGGGCCGCTGCTGAAAAGCCAGTCCGTCTCGGTGCTGTCGCCGGCGATCGCCGGCCTGCTGCTGGGCTAGCGGATGAAACCCGCACCCTTCGACTATGTCAGGCCGGAGACGCTCGGCGAAGCCTGCGCGCTATTGGCCGGCGACGAGGATGCGCGGGTCATCGCCGGCGGGCAAACGCTGGTGCCGATGCTGGCGATACGGCTGGCACGCCCGGCCAAATTGATCGATATCTTGCGCCTGCCGGAACTTGCGGGCATTCGCGAGCAAGCCGGCGCGGTCGTTGTCGGCGCCACCACGCGGCAGGCGCGGGCCGAGCGCGATCCCGTCATTCGAAAATCGGTGCCGATGCTGGCGCGGGTGCTGCCATGGGTCGGGCATCCGCCGACCCGCAACCGCGGCACCGTCGGCGGCTCGATCGCCAACGCCGATCCGTCGGCCGAGATTCCGCTTGTCGCCGTCACGCTCGGCGCGGAGATACTGCTGGCGACTCCGGATGGCCCGGCATCGATGCCATCGGATGACTTCTTCATCGGGCCGATGTTGACCACGATCGGGCAGGGCGAGTGTATCAGCGCCATCCGCTTTCCGGTCTGGCGACACCAACGCATCGGCACGGGCTTCTTCGAGATCAGCGCGCGAAAGTCGGATTTTGCCTTTGTCGCGGCCGCCGCACAGGTCGCGCTCGACGACGAAGGTCGTTGCCTTGAAGTCGCGATCGGCGTCGGCGGTGTCGGCGACCGGCCGTTGCGGCTCGATGGATCCTCGCTGATCGGTACCATGTTGGATGCTGCGTCTGTGTCCGACGCCATCAATGCCGCTTCCGGCGAACTCGATGCGATGAGCGATCTGCACGCCAGCGCCGCCTATCGCCGCCGCGTCGCGGTCACGCTTGGCATCCGCGCCCTCGAAGCGGCGCGCGACAACGCCGCTGCCACTTCCGAGAAAGGCGTGCGATGAAAGTCGATCTGCGCATCAACGGCGCCAACCGCTCCGCCGACGTCGAGCCGCGCAAGACGCTGCTCGACGTGCTGCGCGAGAATTTTCTGCTCAACGGCGCCCATGCCGGCTGTGAACATGGCGTCTGCGGCGCCTGCACGGTGCTGGTCGATGGCGAGCCGGTGCGATCCTGCCTGATGTTCGCGGTGCAGGCCGACGGCTACGAGATCACCACCATCGAGGGCCAGGCGCCGGCGCCGGGCGAACTCAGCGTGGTCCAGGATGCGTTCTGAGAAACCCACGGCCTGCAATGCGGCTACTGCACGCCGGGCATGATTTTGGCGGCGCACGCCCTGCTGCAGAACACGCTGACGCCGACGCGCGAGGACATTGCCAAGGCGATCTCGGGCAATATCTGCCGCTGCACAGGTTATGGGCAAATTATCGAGGCGGTGCAGTTCGCCGCCGATCGTCTGCGGGTGGCCAACACGCCGCGCCCGCCGGAATTGGCCGCAAAATCAGTCGTGGAGGCGAAATGAACGCCGATCCCGCGGCCTTCCGTTTTGTCTCGACCAACCGCCGCGTTCGCGAGGATCGCCGCTTCGTCGTGGGGCAGGGCCACTTCGTCGCCGACGTCCCGCTCGAAGGCTTGCTGCATGTCGCGATCCTGCCGTCGCAGCATCCGGCCGCGC
>JAUXWH010000130.1 GCA_030681365.1 Bradyrhizobium sp. | reverse complement strand
GGTCAAATAAACCGTGTTTTCGATACCGTTTTACGTACGCACATATATTTTTTCCGTACGGCTAAAAAAAAATTACGTGTCAGAAGCCATTCATGTCCCCGAATTTCAAAAAACTTGAGGGGTTTTTTTTAGTGTATTTGCATATATTTCATTTTGTCAGAAAAAAGAGTTCGATCAAACTGGCGATGTCGTTGTCCAAACCTGCCAAGAGATATAGATCTGAGGAGCCCGAGAAAGCTTCTTCCTTACCTCGTGAGTCAAAAACCTTATTAGTCCGGATTTACTTGGAAGAAAAGAAGGAAGGTGTTTCCATACACCACTTTTTGGAGAGGTGTTCCAACGCAGGGTATCCCATTCCTCGCTCTTCTTTTGAACGATGGTTGACATCTTTCAATAGAACTGGTCACGCTGTGAAACTCAGCCCGGAGTCTGGTCGATTGCCAAGCCTGACGTCAGAGGAGAGGCTAATCATGGCTGGGTGGGTTTTGAGCAGAATGAGACCAACACTTGTGTCAACTTATCTGACTATACAGGCGCAGTGGCTTATATTTTTAGGAAGGATATCAGTGCCCCTACTGCCCAGAGGTATCTTGCCCAAGATGGATTCGCATTCAAGACTCTAAAAATGAAAAAAAGTGGTTACACGCTTGATCACGATTCCATGGCCGATATACTTTGGGGATTTGTCGATTCCTGCAGACAAAGCGGTTATTTCAAGAGATGGAGGTCAAAGATATGTTCGATTGACTTTACTTACACATCTCACAGAACTGGAAACCCACAAGGTTATGGACCAATCGGCCATACATCACCGAAGACAACCAAAAAGGTGCCTAGCTTTACCAACTGCATCATAACCTGTATCTGGGCAGATGGTAAGAATCACACCCCAGCAGTGCTTTTTACCTTCAATCCGAAGTTCCGAAGAGACCTTTCGAAGACGGTCGCCAGATGCCTTTTAGAGAAAGCACTTGATGCCGCCCTAGAAGAGTATGATATCAACCCGAATAGAGTCGTCTATGTAGGGAAACCCAAGGGTGAAAAGCGTACGTATGTTCCAGAAACGGCTGAGCTGGTGCGTTTGTTTTTTGGCGTGTACGGTGTCGAACCAAAAACCATCATTTTCAGTGATGAAGGAAACAGTTTTAAGGAGGGTGCCGAGAGTGTTTTGGACAAGTTGGGTTTTGAAAAACACATCACCTATCCTCCCTCTGTCCATCAGTATTTAAGTCCCAACGATAATAAGCTTCATGGTACAGCCAAGTCGGTCTGGAAAAAACAGAAGGAAGTTAAGTTTATCGACGATGTAAGATCATCTTGTTTGCTTCTTTCTCTATTGGACAGAGACACACAAGTTCACTCAAAGACATGGTTTGAAAAAAATATCTTACATCTGCAGCGAGAAGAAGTCTCAGCCCATATTCACGGATGTACAGAAGCAAGGTCGAAATGGGGCAAGGAGGCGATGCGCGCTTACAAGCAATCGCAGGGGATTGACGTTCGAGATTTACGAGAGATACCCAAACAACTTCATACTACGTTGGATGGTCTTCATTATGAGACCATCCTTCAGAAAAACGACCGAAGGGGTAGTCCAAACGAGAAGAAACAAAAAAAATAAAATTTCGAAAAAATTTAAAAAATTGGATCCCTCAAGTTTTTTGAAATTCGGGGAAATCGGATTTTTGATTTTTCCGGATTCAAACCGGGAGTTTTCCAAAGTGATGAAAAAAAGCAAACCAAAAAGTGAACGAATTCCATTGTGTTCTTTCTCCCTCTCTCTTCCTGTTATTTTTTCCGATTTTGATGATCATTGGCGAACAAGAAGAAGGACGAGACCAAAGTGTATCAACAATAGATTTGGAGATGAGCAAGAAGGGAGGAGCAGTCACTGCGGCGGGCAACCCCATCCGACTCTACTCGCTCCCCAACGTCATCACGGCGTTGAATCTGGTGTGTGGAAACCTGGCCATCGTGTCGGCCGTGGAGGACCACCTGACGCTGACGGCGTACTGGATCCTGGCTGCCGCCATCTTTGACTTTCTGGACGGCTTTGTGGCCAGATGGCTTCAAAAGTACAGCGAGATCGGACTGCAGCTGGATTCTCTTGCAGACATGTCCTCATTTGGAATTGCTCCCGCCATCTTCACGTATGAACATGTCTTGGGGGGTTTTTTTTTTTTTTTTTTTTGGTTTA
>JAUXWH010000068.1 GCA_030681365.1 Bradyrhizobium sp. | reverse complement strand
GGCCGATGGCCATGAATGGCAGGGCGGCGCTTCCACGGCGAAGAACGGCATCATCTGCCATCCCAACATTCCGACCGAGGAAGTGTTCACCACCCCGCATGCGCGGCGGGTCAGCGGCCATGTCGTCAGCTCCAAGCCGCTGTCCTATCAGGGGTCGCTGATCGACAACATCGCGGTGCGGTTCGAGGAGGGCCGCATCGTCGATGCCAAGGCTTCGCGCGGCGCCGAAGTGCTGAACAAGGTGCTCGATACCGACGAAGGCGCGCGCCGGCTCGGCGAAGTGGCGCTGGTGCCGCATTCCTCACCGATCTCGAAAAGCGGGTTGCTGTTCTTCAACACCCTGTTCGACGAGAACGCCGCCTGCCACATCGCGCTCGGTCAGTGCTATTCGAAATGTTTTGTAAATGGCGGCAGCCTGACGCCGGAGCAGATCGCGGCGCAGGGCGGCAACAAGAGCCTGATCCATATCGACTGGATGATCGGCTCCGACCAGACCGACATCGACGGCGTCCATGCCGACGGCCGGCGGGTCCCGGTGTTCCGCAAGGGCGAATGGGCCTGAGCTTGTTGCAACCATAGCGGGATCTTGTTAGCTACCCCCGGGGATTTATTGGGGGCTTCGATGTTCTGGCGTAGCGTGGCGTTGTCGATTGCGGCGGTCTTGTTGTCGGGTTGTGTGACCGAAAGAGGCGGCGTCGACTATGCGGCGATGGTGCAGAAGGTCGGTCCGCCTCCGGCCGGGCAGGCGCGCATCGTGGTTCTTCGCGAGAAAGGGTATGCTGGCATTGTCGACCAGGGCTGGGACGTCAGGCTCGACGGAGGGCCGCTGACCGATCTGAAGACCGGGACATATGTGTATGCCGATCGTCCGGCCGGGTCCCACCAGCTCTCGGCTACCGCTTCGATGTTTCCGGGCGTGAGCCAGTACGACGTCGCAGCATCGTCCGGTCGAACCTATTTCTTTCTCGCGCGGCCCAGCGCCAGAGCCAAGACCCTTCAAGGGATGTCGGTCGCCGGCGGAGTGGCTGGTCTGCTCGTCGGGTCTGCGATAACTTCCAACGACGCCAATCCCGGGCCGCTCGACTTCCTCCCGCTGGACGACCAGGCGGCGCGAACGATGATCGCCGAGCTCAAGCTGGCGCCGTAGTTATGCCGATGGCCGGATGACAGCCGCGGGCCAGCGGCGCATATCTGTCGGGCAACTTTCACTGCCTGGCCGGTCAGGCCTCGACTGGTCAGGAGAAATCCAGCACCATCCGGCCTTCGACCTTGCCGGCCCTGAGTCTGTCGAAGATGGCGTTGATATCGCCCAGCGGTGCCTTGGCGATCTGTGCCTTTACCTTGCCCTGTACAGCAAAGGCGATGGCTTCATCGAGATCACGCCGCGTCCCGACAATCGAACCGCGCACCGTGATGCGCTTCAGAACGACATCGAAAATCGGAGCTGGAAAATCTCCGGGCGGCAAGCCGACGAGACTCACCGTTCCCTTGCGGCGGACGATGTGCAGGGCTTGAGAGAAGGCCGGTGGCGAAACCGCCGTTACCAGCACGCCATGCGCGCCCCCACCCGTCGCCTTGAGAACATCGCTTACCGCATCCGGTGAGCGCGCATCGACCGCGACGTCGGCGCCGGCCGCACGCGCCAGAGCGAGCTTTTCCGGAGCGATGTCGATCGCCACGACACGAAGACCCATCGCCTTGGCATACTGGACCGCCACCTGGCCGAGGCCGCCAATTCCCGAGATCGCGACCCACTCGCCGGGGCGCGCCTCGGTCTCCTTCAATCCCTTGTAGGTCGTGACACCGGCGCAGAGGATCGGCGCCATCTGCGCGAAATCGACCCCGGCCGGAAGCCGTCCGACGAAGGGAGCGGCGGCGATGACATATTCGGCGAATCCGCCATTGCAGCTGTAGCCGGTATTATGCTGGCTCTCGCACAGCGTCTCCCAGCCGGTCTCGCAATACTCGCAGCGCATGCAGGCGTCGTGCAGCCAGGCGACGCCCACCGCATCGCCTTCCCGGAAGTCGGTTACGCCGGCACCGAGGGCGGCCACGATGCCGGCCACTTCATGTCCGGGAATGAAGGGAGGGGACGGCTTCACCGGCCAGTCGCCATCCGCCGCATGCAGGTCGGTATGGCACACGCCGCAGGCGACGACCTTGACCAGCAACTCGCCGGGTCCGGGCACCGGCACCGGAACATCCTCGATCACGAGCGGCTTGCCGAACTGATGTACCACCGCAGCCTTCATCGTCTTGACCATCGCTCGGGTTCCCTTGTCGATGGGCCATGCTAGGTGCGCGACCGATTTGGGGCTTGATTGAGATCAACTTCCTCAGACAAGCCTAACCAAGGTGAGCCTCCGGGTGCTTACTACGGAATGTCGCGCGCGGCCCAATCCCGGAGAAAACCGGGCGTTTCCGACAATTGAACAGGGTTAACGGCACTACGGGCGGCGCCGGTTTGTCGATCTGGCACGCATGGACATGGCTTGCGCGCAATTACAGCCATGGCGTTTTGGCCGCACTTGGCCTAAAGCACGCCCAACTCAATCAAATCAATCATCCACGCGGCTGTGCATCTGCCTGGCACGCGAGCTTCAACCGATCCGGTTCGAAGCCGTATTCGGCTTTTCAGCGCTGGCGCCAACCAAGGTTTTCCCCTTCCGTGACATTCTCAACCACCAGCCCGCCGCTCGCCAGGGCCCTGACCGAGCGAAACTACGATTCCGCAACCGCGGTGCAGACCGCCGTGACAGCGGACGCCGCCGCGGGCCGCGATTTGCTGGTTTCGGCGCAAACCGGCTCGGGCAAGACCGTCGCCTATGGGCTCGCCATTGCAAAGGATCTGCTCGGCGAAGCCGAACGGTTCGAGCGGGCCACCGCGCCCCTGGCGCTGATCGTGGCACCGACCCGCGAGCTCGCCTTGCAGGTGCAGCGCGAACTCGCCTGGCTCTATCAATACGCCGATGCGCGCGTGGTTTCCTGTGTCGGCGGCATGGATCCGCGCGCCGAACAGCGCCAACTGGCTGCCGGTGCCCATATCGTGGTCGGCACGCCCGGCCGGTTGTGCGACCATCTGCGGCGTGGCCGGCTCGATGTTTCGCAATTGAAGGCGGTGGTGCTCGACGAGGCCGACGAGATGCTCGATCTCGGCTTTCGCGAGGATATGGAATTCATCCTCAAGACCACTCCGGCCAGCCGCCGCACGCTGTTGTTCTCGGCGACGCTGCCGCGCGGCATCGTGGCGATTGCCAAGACCTATCAGCAGCAGGCGTTTCGCGTCGAGGTCGCGGGCGACGAGGGCGGCCATGCCGATATCGAATATCGCGCCATCCGGATCGCGGCCGCCGATGTCGAGCACGCGGTCGTCAACGTGCTGCGCTTCTTCGAATCGCCGGGCGCGCTGGTGTTCTGCAACACCCGCAACGCGGTGCGGCATCTGCAGGCGACGCTGTCGGAGCGCGGCTTCTCCGTGGTCGCGCTGTCGGGCGAATTGACCCAGAACGAACGCACCACGGCGCTGCAGTCGCTGCGCGACGGGCGGGCGCGGGTCTGCGTCGCCACCGACGTCGCGGCGCGCGGCATCGACCTGCCCAATCTCGATCTCGTGATTCACGCCGACCTGCCGAACGACGCGGAGGTGATGCAGCATCGCTCCGGCCGCACCGGCCGTGCCGGCCGCAAGGGCGTCAGCATCCTGCTGGTGCCGCCGGCGCGCAAGCGGCGCGCGGAACTGCTGCTCAATCTCGGAGGCATCGACGCCGTCTGGGGCACCGCGCCCACCTCGGAAGAAATTCGCAAGCTCGACCAGGAGCGGATGCTGAAGGATACGCTGTTCGCGGAAGAGCCGACGCCTGAGGATCTGGTGCTGGCGCAGGCCATGCTGGCCGAGCGGTCGCCCGAGGAAATCGCTGCGGCCCTGGCGCGGCTTTATCGTGCGCGGCTGCCGTCGCCGGAAGACATTCTCGATCCCGGCCAGGGCGCCGGCAGGTCGCGTGACGTCGGTGGCCGGGACAAAGGCGCGCGGCCACAGCGCGGCGACGACCGCGAGGTCGCGCCGCGCGGAAAGCCCGGAAAATCCTCGCCGCGTCACGGCGGCATGGCGGAGGGCACCGTGTGGTTTCGCGCCGCCATCGGCCGCAGGAAGAATGCCGAGGCACGCTGGCTGCTGCCGATGATCTGCCGTCGCGGCGGCATCGACAAGCATGACATCGGCGCTATCAGGATCATGGACACCACCACGGAATTCGAGATTTCAAAGAGTGCCGCGGAATCCTTCGCCGTCATGATCCGGCGTCCCGACAAGGAAGACAACATCCGCATCGAGGCGATGACCGAGGCGCCGCCGAGCCAGCCGCCGCAGGAGAAACGCGCTTATCCGCCGCGGCGCGACGCCGGCGCCCCGGAGCGCGGTGACCGCCCGAACGATCGTTTCCGCGACGAGCGCGGGTCGAAGCCGCACGGCAAGCCATCAGGCGGAAGCGGGCCGAGCTTTGCCCGGGAGCCGGGCTTCGACAAGAAAAAGAAATATGCGCACAAGCCGGCCTATGCGGGAAAGCCGGCGCATGCCGGCGCTGGCGATGCGAAGCCGGCGTTCGGAAAGAAGAAAAAGAAGAATCGCGCCGGCTGAGGCGGCGCGATGTCTAGAGCGCGATGAGATTAGGTTGCTGGAGCGGCACCGGAATTCACCTCTCCCCGCTGGGGAGAGGTAAGCAGAATCCGCGGACGACCGATTCAACTAAAAGCCATCTCGCTCTAGCCCACTGCCGCGCCCCTCGCTCAGGCCATCAACAGCGCGGCGGTGAACAGGATCGCCGACAGGATCGAGGCCAGCGTGCGGCCGTGATTCCAAGCCGTCCAGACATCGAGATAGCGTGACCAGAGCGCTGCTTCCTGCGTCGGCGCGACCCTGGCGAGCTGATTGTTCAGGGGCACGTTGAATAGCATGGTGACGCCGAAGCAGCCGGCAAGATAGAGCAGGCTGGCGGCCAGCATCAGCATCCCGCCGGGCCGGCCCCACCAGATCAATGAGGCTGCGGCCAGCACGAGACACAGCACCGCGGTGCCCATGAAGGCCAGCATGAAGACCGGATTGATGACCGACACATTGATGGCCTTCATCGCGCCCGCGCCGTGCGCGGACGGCAGGCGGCCGAGCGCTGCCATCACAAAGGATGAAAACGCGTAGAAGATGCCGCCGACCACGCCGCTGCCGATCGCGGCCGCGAAGGTCAGGAGGAAGATGGCGTGCTCAAGCATGGTGGCCTCCCCAGACACCGGTCGCCGCGGTGCGGCGGACATAGTCGGAAAAGTCCCGGGGCGGATGTCCGAGCGCGCGTTGCACGCCGTCGGCCAAAGGCGTGTTGCGGCCGTCGAGCACGGTGGTGAACAGATAGATCACGAGATCGGCTTCCGCGGCCGGGACGCCGCTTGCGACCAGTTGCGCCCGAAATGCCGCGGGCGGCGCGGCGGTGAACCGGATATTCCGCCCGGTCGCTTGTGCGATCTCGCCGATCGCATCGGTGAAGGTCAGAGCGCGCGGACCGGTGATGTCGTAGAGTTGCCGCGAATGCCCGGATTGCGTCAAAGCCGCGAAGGCGATCTCGGCGATATCGTCGACATCGACAAACGGCTCCGCGGCCGGGCCCGAGGGCAGCGCGACGTCGCCCGCCGCGATGGCGTCGACAAGGAAGCCCTCGCTGAAATTCTGGTAGAACCAGCTTGCCCGCAGGATGGTCCAGTCCGCGACCGTGGCTCGCAGCGCCTGTTCGGCCTGTTCGGCTTCTACCTCGCCGCGGCCCGACAGCAGCACCAGCTTCTCGACACCGCACCCGATGGCCTGATGAAAGAATGCATCGACGATTTCAAGCGCGCCCGGTGCCGCCAGATCCGGCTGATACGCCACATAGGCTGCCTTCACCCCCAGCAGCGCCGGGCCCCAGGTGGCGCGATCCTGCCAGTCGAAGCCCGGTTCGGCCGTTCGCGAGCCGATTCTGACCGGTTTTCCCGCCTGCCGGAGCAGATCCGCGACCCGGCGGCCGGTCTTGCCGGTGCCACCCAGCACCAGAATGACGTCATTCTCCAAACCATCGTTTGCCATGATCGCCTCCATTTGATAACATGAGTGTTCCTCATGTTTATAAAAAGTGATAAGTGCTCATGTTTTGGAAGTCAAGTCAGGATGGCTGATCAAATCCGCCCGTCAGAGGGCGTTCGCCCCGAGCCGGCGCCGGAAGCCGGGCTTTCGCATCAGCGCTCGCTGGCGCAGCAGCGCAGCCGCGACCGGCTCGAGCGGATCCTTGCCGCCGCCTCAAACCTGATCGCGGAAAAGGGCAGCGATCTCATGAAGATGAGCGAAGTCGCCCAATCGGCGGAAATCTCGATCGGCTCGCTCTATCAATACTTTCCCGACAAGCGCGCGATCATCCGTACGCTGGCCGAACGCTACGCCGCCGCGAGCCGCCAATGCATCGCGCAGGCGCTCGCCGGCGTGCGCGACCTGAAAGGCTTGCGCGAGGCCTTTGCATCGCTGGTGGACCAGTACTACGCGATCTTCCTCGCCGAGCCTGTGATGCGCGACATCTGGTCGGGCATGCAGGCCGACAAGGAGTTGATGGCGATCGAGCTGGCCGAAAGCCGCGCAAGCGGCGCGTTGCTCGATGCCGTGTTGCGGCGTGTTCACCCCGGCGCCGATCCCGAGAAAACCGCGGCATCCGCGTTTCTGGTCTGGCACCTCGGCGAAGCCACCATGCGGCTGGCGATCTCGTTGCCACGCAGGGAGGGCGACGCGATGGTCGAGGCCTACAAGCGGATGACCCTGCGCGAGATTTCCGAAGCCTGACGCGGCATCCTGAGCATCGAGCACAAACGGCGAGCAAGCAACATGGCAACATCATTGGCAGGCAAGGTGGCGTTGGTCGCGGGCGCGACGCGAGGCGCGGGACGCGGCATCGCCGTGCAATTGGGCGCGGCCGGCGCCACCGTCTACGTCACCGGGCGAAGCAGCGGGTCGCAGCGCTCGGAAATGAACCGGCCGGAGACCATCGAGGAGACCGCGGCGCTGGTGGAAAAGGCCGGCGGCCGCGGCATCCCGGTTCGGGTCGACCATCTCGTGCCCCACGAAGTGCAAGCACTCGTGCAGCGCATCGAACACGAACAGGGCGTCCTGCATATTCTGGTCAACGATATCTGGGGCGCCACCCGGATGGAGTGGAACAAGCCGGTGTGGGAATCCTCGCTGGATTACGGGCTGCGCACGCTTCGCCTGGCGGTGGATACCCATGCCATCACCAGCCACTTCGCGATACCGCTGATGATCAGGAAACCGGGCGGGCTGGTGGTCGAGGTGACCGACGGCACCGACGACTACAACGCGGCCAATTACCGGGTCTCCTTCTTCTACGACATCGCCAAGGCGTCGGTGAACCGGATGGCATTCGCGCTGGCGCACGAGCTTCAGTCCCATGGCGCGACGGCGGTGTCGCTGACGCCGGGCTGGCTGCGATCCGAAGCGATGCTGGATGCCTATCGTGTCAGCGAAGCCAACTGGCTTGAGGCGACCACGGTGCAGCCCCACTTCGCCATTTCCGAGAGTCCGGCCTTCGTCGGCCGCGCCGTCGCGGCGCTCGCGCTGGATCCCGACGTATCGCGCTGGAACGGAAAGTCGCTGTCGAGCGGGCAGTTGGCGAAGGTCTACGGCTTCACGGATATCGACGGCAGCCAGCCCGACGCATGGCGATACGTCGTCGAGGTGCAGGACCCGGGCAAGCCGGCCGACGTCACCGGCTATCGCTGAAAGTGGAGCGGCGCGTGCCCCTTCTTATCCCTCCTCCCGCGCCAGCGGTGGGGAGGGTGGCCGGCCGAAGGCCGGTCGGGTGGGAGGTGTTTCAGCAAATTATTTGTCAGCTGAATGCGCTGAGACACCCCCCACCCGTCACATCGTTCGCTGCGCTCACGATGCGCCACCCTCCCCGCCGCTGCGCGGGGGGAGGAATAAAAAAACGTCTTTCGCGAAGTTCAGTACAGACGCGATGGCAATCAGCCGAGCTTCAGCCGGTAAAAATCCGTCGCCGTCCTGGAGAACAGCGCGGTCTTCTCGGCCTCGCTGTACTGCGCGGCGATGCGCTTGAAGGCGTTGAAGATCACCTGGTAGCTGCACTGGCCCTTGTCGGGCGGAAAGTTGCTTTCGAACATCGCGCGGTTGGGGCCGAAGGCCTCTATGCAGGTCTCGATATAGGGGCGCCACGCCGCCGCGGCCTGTTCCGACGATGGCGGCATCGCCCGCTCGTGAAAGTCATAGCCGAGCAGCCGCATCGCGAGCCCGCCGAGTTTTACCGAGACATTGGGGCATTTGGCGATTTCCCGGATCGAGGCCTGCCATGCCACAAACGTCTCCTCGCGCTTGCCGGCGAAACGGCCGATGCCGACCGGGCCGCCGCAATGGTCGAGCACGATCCTTGTGTCAGGAAAGGCGCGGGCGAGATCGGTCAATTCACCGATCTGGGGATGAAACAGCCAGGCGTCGAAGCTGAGATTCAACGGCGCCAGGCAGGCAAACCCCTTCCGAAAGCCAGCATCGAGCAGGATGCCTTTCGGCCGCTTGGCATACATGCCGGCGACCTCGAACTCGGCATCCCAGGCCGAGGAGTGCCGGATGCCGCGGAAGCGGCCATTGCCGGCGGCGACCTGTGCTTCCAGCACCGGCTTCGCGCCATCGCCGAGCAACAGATTGACGTGGCTGACGATGCCCGCATTGATCTGCGCTGGACCATAGCCGCCACTGGCACTCATCGCCGCGACGCCGTTGGCGAATTCGACTTCGCCGACCGGGCGGAACGCCTCGGGGCCGGTGGCACGGTACATCGAGCGGCAATCCACATAGACGGTGGCGACAATATTGTGGCCGGAGGCGATATCGGCGGCCATCTCCTCGATCATGTAGCGCTGGCCGCCGCGATCCCAGAGATGATGATGCGGGTCGACGATCGGGCGGGCGGGATCGATCACTTCCTCGCTGTATTGCGCCAGCCAGTCTTCGCGCGGATCGCCATAAAGCCCGCTGTTCGATGCGGGCGCGGTGCTGATGGCCATCGTCTCATTCCCTGTTTTCTTGCTGTTGTTGGGACCGTGCGATCCGTTAGCTCAAACCCCGTCCAGAATGATCACCGTCGGCGTCGCCGGCAGCGTCTCCCGCGATATTGTCAGGCTCCGCTCGCCGCGGCGGTCGATCTCGAATTGCTGGCCGATCTTCTGCATGAAGTCTTCCAGCGGGGTCATGAAACGGTGCATAGGCAGCACCACCGAGGCGCGCAGCCGCCGCGTGATCTCGGAAATGCCGTCGAGCGACATCGTATAGGTGCCGTCGATCGGCACCATCAGGATGTCGATGCGGCCGATCTGGGCGAAATGGCTGTCGTCGAGCTTGTGGTGCAGGTGGCCGAGATGGCCGATGCAGAGGCCGGCGACCTCGAAAATGAAGATCGAGTTGCCGTCCCTGACCAGTGCGTGGCGTGAATCGTCGCTGACATAGGGGCGGATGTCGGTGGTGACGTTGCGGATGTAGACGTCGCCGATGCGCTTGTTGATATAGGCGGGCTTGCCGTCCTCGCCCCAGCCGTGCAGCACATGCGCGATGCCGCGATCCGGGAACAGCGAGTAATGCGTGGAGTGGGCGCGGTTCATGGTGACCACATCGGGCAGGCGGCCGGTCTTGTAGGCGCCGCTGTAGTCGGTCGCGATCCGCACGCCGTCGCGCGACTCGATATAATAGGTCGAGTGGCCGGCATAGGTGATCGTCACCTCCTCGGCCTTGGCGGCCGCCAGCCGCAGGCTGACCGGCGTGGCGCGCGGCGGCGCATTCGCCATCGCCAGGCACTCGCTGCGCAGCGGCTGTTGTTGTTGCTGGGCGGCCGCCGGCGCCGTCAGCGCACCCAGCATGGCAATGACGACAGGCAAGGATCGCAGCATGGCAAGCCCCGTGTTCAGATGACCGGGGCGGCACTGTATCGCTCAATCCGGCAAAAATCATCGGCGCGCAGCGCATGGCCGGGCGGATTCCCGGCAGGGTGCCTGGCGACGGGACCGAACCCGCGCACGCCGCAGCCTTTTGCTGGCTGCCTTGCAGGGTCGCGACATCGCCCCCTGAGGCGCATCGGGCCACGGCTTCCGCGGCGCGCGGTTCGCGATTAAACTGGTCGCCGCTGCCAGAAGAAAAAAGCAACGGGAGTCCGTTTTGACGCGTGCATCCTCTTCCCATCGGCTGGAGCCATTGCGCCATGTCGATGCCGGCGTTCTCGACGTCGCCTATTACGAGGCCGGTCCGGCGGATGGTCCGGCCGCCCTGCTGCTGCACGGTTTCCCCTACGATATCCATTCCTATGTCGACGTCGCCCCGATCCTTGCGGCGCAAGGTTGCCGCGTCATCGTGCCCTATCTGCGCGGTTACGGGCCGACCGGTTTTCGCGACAAGGCGACGCCGCGCTCGGGAGAGCAGGCCGCGTTGGGCGCCGACCTGATCGCGCTGATCGATGCGCTCGGCATCCAGCGTGCGGTTTTCGCCGGTTATGACTGGGGCGGCCGCGCCGCCTGTGTCGGGGCCGCGCTATGGCCGGCGCGTTGCGCTGGCCTGGTGTCGCTCAACAGCTACAATATTCAGGATATCGCGCGCGCCATGGTTCCGGCCAGCGCCGAGCGCGAGGTCGCGTTCTGGCACCAGTATTATTTCCAGCTGGAGCGCGGCCGCGCCGGCCTTGCGGCCAACCGGCGCGAGCTCGCGAAAATTCTCTGGCAACAATGGTCGCCGAACTGGGCCTTCGACGATGCGACCTTCGAGCGCTCGGCGGCAGCCTTCGACAACCCCGACTATGTCGACGTCGTGATCCACAGTTACCGTCATCGTTACGGGCTGGCCGAGGGCGATCCGCAATATGCAGGGCTCGAACGACGGTTGGCGGCGCAGCCGGTGATTTCCGTTCCGGCCATCACCCTGGACGGCGCCGGCGACGGCGTGTTCCCCGCCAACGACGGCAGCGCGACCGCGGCGAAATTCACCGGCCCCCGCAGCCATAGGATAATCCCGCGCGCCGGGCATAACCTGCCGCAGGAAGAACCCGAAGCGTTTGCGGCGGCGGTGATGGAGTTGATCAAGGCGTAGGTGCAACTTCCGTCATTGCGAGCGAAGCGAAGCAATCCATCTACCAATTTGCGCATTCATGGATTGCTTCGCTTCGCTCGCAATGACGATTTTGTTTGGATGTCAAAGCGTATCGCTGTTATCGCCATGTTCCTCGCCGCGTTCGCGGGAGCTGACCAAACGAGGCCGATCACACCCGCCGCGGGCTGATCTTCCACGTCACGGCGACGATGGCCGCCGTGAGCAGCCCGCTGATCAGCCCGGCGATCGGCATTGCCATCGCCAGCACCGCGGTGGCGGCCCAGCCGATCGAGGAGAAGGCTTCGGCGAAGGTGGCAAATCGCGACGAGGTCTGGCGGCGGCGGAACTGGCTGCGCCTCGCCTGCACGCGGAACCAGAGCTGGATCGCGGTGGCCGATACCGCCGCCACGATGATGCCTGATGCGGTGACCGCCGCCTGCAGCGGCGCGGCCCAGGCCAGCGCCAACAGCAGCGGCGCGAAGATGACGGCGATGGCGATCAGCACCACCTCGATCTTGGCGCGGGTCACGCGCGACGCCGGCAACGGTGCGGTCGCCACCAGGTCGGGGGCGTCCTCGCCCGAAATCGTCAGCCAGGCAAGGCCGCCCGCGAGCTGGCCCGCGGCCATCACGATGACCGGCGTGATGAGCACGAGCGCGGCGTCGCTGTCGGCGAAGCTTTTCCACAGCAACAGCGCCGGCGGCACCAGGTAAAGCAGCTGCATCAGGCTCTGCGACAGCAGCCAGGGATCCCGCTTCAACAGCATGAATTCCTTCCAGCGCAGCGCCTGCTGCCGCGAGCCGGCGCGAAACGCTGTTGCGCGGGACCCCTGACGGGCGGTCGCGGGTTTGGCCGACGCGCTGACGACGGTGTCGGCGAAGCGCGGCGAGAAGATCGCCATCACGGCGCCGAGCAGGACGAGGCCGCCGGCCAGCAGGCCCAGCAGCGCCTCGCCATCGCCGAGGGCCGCGCGGGCCGGCCACCAGACGACGCTGTCCAGCGCCGGCGCGAACACCGCCGCGGCATCCGACGTCAGCACCGCGAACCGCGACATCGTCCCGTAGGACACGATCGCGGCCACCTGTAATGCAATGACGAAACCGGCGCCGATCACGGCGGCGAGAATTTGCGCCACCAGCCGGGTGCGGCCGGGGCCGATCAGGCGAAACAGCACGACCGTGACCGCGATCGCGACCGCCGCTGCGGTAAGGCCGATGGCGAAGACGACGCCGAACGCGGCAAGCCAGCGCCAGCCGCCGCCGAACACGAGAACGTCGACGAACGGCGTCGACAGCAACAGCGCCATCGCGGTCACCTGCAGCGCGATCGCCGCGATGCGAACCGAAAACACCTTGGCCAACGCGACCGGCGACGACATGATCAGATCGAGATCGGCGCGGGCGTAAAACACCCGCGTCACCGATTCGATGGCCTGCGACAGCATCAGCGCCCATGCCAGCAGGATGGTCGCGGTGATGACGATCAGGGTGGATTTGTCCAGCGGCTCCTGCAGGTCGGCAAACCGGCCGATCACGGCATAGGCCGGCAGATGCAGGACCGCGGCAAGGACGATCAGCCCGATGATGGCGGTGCGCTTGCGCCCCTTGCGGCCGGCGGTGAGCATCGCCAGCCCCTCGCGCCATGCCAGCCGGATTTCGTGCCGGGCAAACCAGGTCAGGTCCGCTGACGAGCTCATGCCGCGGCGGCCTCGGTATCGACCAGCGCGATGAACATGTCCTCGAGGCTGGTGTCGGTGCGCCCGTTCCGCTGGCGCAGTTCGCTCAGCGTGCCCTCGGCGATCAGCCGTCCCGATGCGATCACGCCGATCCGGTCGGCCATGCGTTCGGCCACTTCCAGAATATGCGTGGTCATGATCACGGTGCAGCCTGATCGCACCCGGTCGCCGAGCAGGCCCTTGACGTGTCGCGCCGACACGGCGTCGAGACCGGTCAGCGGTTCGTCGAGGATGATCAGGCGCGGGTCGTGCACCAGGGCTCCAGCCAGCGCCACCTTCTGGCGCATGCCCTTGGAAAATCCCTCGCAGCGCTCGTGCAGATGCGGCTCGAGGCCGAGCGAGACCAGGAGATCGCGCGCCGACCGTTCGGAAAGTTCGGGGGAAATGCCCCAAAGTCCGGCGACGAAGGCGAGATATTCCAGCGGGGTCAGCTTGTCATAAATCATCGGCTCGTCCGACACCCATGCCGTGACCTGCTTGGCCGCTACCGGATCGGCCAGCGCATCGATGCCGAGCACCGACACCGAGCCGGCGTCGGGCCGCAGCAGGCCGGCCACCATGCGCAGCGTCGTGGTCTTGCCGGCGCCGTTGGGCCCGAGCAGCGCATAGAACTCGCCGGTCCGGACGGTCAGGTCGAGCGCATCGACCGCGAGGCGGTCAAAACGCTTCGTTAACCCTCGTAGCGCCAGCGCGGATTGATCGGGCTTCATGTCGGGGAATCCAGCCGTTGCATGGGATGCGCACCATGGACCGAAGAACTTTCGGCACGGTGAATCGGGGGCGGCAAATCCCGCCAATGCGCGACCCGCGCCTTATCCCGTCCCCCCGCGCACCGGTGGGGAGGGATCAATCATCCCTCGATCACTCTCACGCTGCGCACACCGCTGCGGCATTTGTCCGCAACCCGTTCCGGGGACGGCAACCAGCGCCAAGTTGACACGGCTCAACGCTTTGGGCTGTATACCGGCGAACTGTTCGTGAGCGCTTCGACGCAGGCGATACGGGCAGCGACTAGACACAAGATGCGGCAAAGGCGGTCAATAGAATCGCCGCGCATCCGGGGGAGGGAAATCGGCAATGCTGGACTTTGTTCAGCAGTTGGTGAGCGGTATTGCGCTCGGCTGCGTCTACGGCCTAATCGCGCTCGGATTCGTCCTGGTATACAAGGCGACCGAAGTCGTGAACTTCGCGCAGGGCGACCTGATGATGCTGGGCGGGTTCTTCGCCTTCACCTTCATCGGCATCCTCGGCCTCAATTACTGGCTCGGATTCGTCGGCGCGGTCATCGCGATGGCGCTGTTCGGCATGCTGGCGGAACGGGTCGTGGTGCGCCCGATCCTCGGTTATCCGCAATTCTCCATCATCATGGCGACGATCGGGCTGGGTTTCTTTCTGCGCTCCATCGCCGGCATGATCTGGGGTACCGACGACCTCAAGATCGAGACCCCGTTCAGCCAGGGCGTGCTGCGGATCGGCAGCCTGGTGCTGGCCCATGACAAGCTCTCGGTGATCGCGGCGACCATCATCCTGTGCGGGCTGCTGTATCTGTTCTTCAACCGGACCACGCTTGGCACCGCGATGCGGGCGAGTTCGGAGAACATGCTGGCGGCCTATTATATGGGCATTCCGGTCAAGCGTGTGGTGTCGATCGTGTGGGCGATCTCGGCGGCGGTGGCGACCGCGGCCGGCGTGCTGCTGGCGCCGATCACCTTCATCCA
>JAUXWH010000064.1 GCA_030681365.1 Bradyrhizobium sp. | reverse complement strand
GCTGACGGCGATCTTACGAGAACGGCTACAGGCCGCCGGCCTTAGCGCCGGCGACGCTCGGGTGGAAGCGGACGACGCCGACGCCGATCGGCAGACTCTGCTGATCTGGTATCCCGCCGCGACACCTCGGTCGGACTATGTACGGGCCGCAATCAAAATCGAGTCGGGTGCGAAGTCCGCGCTAGACCCGAACAGCGAAGTGCCGATCAAAGCATATGTCGACGATGATCTGCCGGCGCTTGACCTGACGGTGCCGGCTGTCCGGACCGTTGATCCCGAACGCACCTTCTGGGACAAGGTCGTCATCCTCCACGGCCTGCGGCGCTGGTTTGACAAGCGCGGCGAACTGCGCGGCGGAGGGCAGCGAGTGTCCCGTCATTATTATGACCTGCACCGGCTCACCGCAGCGCCAGTGAGTGCCGCCGCCATCGACGACGCCGCGCTCGGCGCGGACTGCGTTGCGCGCGCCAGGATGTTTTTTAATCGACCGGACTACGACCTCGCAACCGCCGCACCCGGCTCGTTCGCGCTCGCGCCTCATGATGAGATGATCGAGCAGTTGCGCGCCGACTACAGGGCCATGCAAGGCATGATTTTCGGCGACCCTCCAGGTTTCGAGGCCGTGCTCGAGAGCATCAACATGCTCGAGAGGCGCCTGAACGAAAATGGCGCCAGCGGAGCCAAGGTGGCGCGGTGAAGCACGCGAGCAGGCTGCCAGCAATGAAGAAAAAACAGACGCGCACGGCGGGGCGAGGCGACATGATGCTGCTCGAACAGCGACACCGCGAGTAGTTCTTCGTTATCCCGTCCGAAAGGAGATCCACGCGCGATATTTCGCGATGACGTCGGCGCGCGAACCGTCGCGTCCGATGGCGAACGGGTTGCCCCATTTGCTCGGGCGTCCGATGTAAACCTGCATCGCTTGAGCGCTTGCCGACCTTTCGCGCGTTCAAGACCTTGCACATGATCGTTCTCCTTTCCGCTCACGCTCGAGGGCCCCGCCGTGCGGCGGGGCCCTCTTGCGCGACCGCTCAGTCGCGGTTCGGACGAGACCAGATGAGCGAGTGGCCTTCCTCGCCTTCGACCTCGACCAGCGTGGCGTAGATCGGAGCCGGGAAGCTCGGGTCGTCCAGCTTGACCGAGTGATACTCGCGTCCCGTATCCTGAGACTTCTTCTTCCACACGGCGCCAAACTCGATGTTGGCGCCCGCGAGGATTCGGAAGTCGGGGGACTTGTCCGAGGTGCGCTCGGCCGGAACGATCTTCGCCTTCACGGTGCCGAGAGCGAGGGTCTTGACGGTGCCCACGAAGCCGTTGCCGTTCACGGTGAAGTTGC
>JAUXWH010000049.1 GCA_030681365.1 Bradyrhizobium sp. | reverse complement strand
CACGATCTCGACCTCGCGAATCAGCTGTTCGCGCATGTTGAGCCGGCGGATGAAATGGGTGGGAACCCCGATGTCGTTGAGGTGCTGGAACAGGTACTCCGAAATCCGGTTGTTGAGGACGCCCTTGCCCTCGATCACCTGGTGTTTCTTGGCATTGAACGCGGTCGCATCGTCCTTGAAGTGCTGGATCAGGGTTCCCGGCTCCGGTACCCAATAGAGGAACTTGGCCTTGCCTTCATAAATGCGGCGTCGACGGCTCATTGGGATGTACCGTGTGTTGTTGAAATCCATGAATTTGGTGTGCTCCGGATGACAAGGGATTGCGACCCACGACGGAGCTGCCGTGAAGGCCAGGAACGGGAAACAGAACGGGAACCGGGCCTCACGCCCAACCTATCTGATTGGTCTATCGAGCACAATCGATCCGGTCCCCTGGGGCCAAGTTTTACCCTGCCGCCTGCGGCTTAAAGCCGGTTGTCTTAACCTTTGGCTATCGTTATCTAAGCGCGCGAACGGGCGGCCGCAACGAGGCCGTTGCACCATTTTGGCAGGGATCGGAACCCAGAGAATGAGCTCATTCGACAAGCGTGAAGAAGGTTTCGAGAGGAAATATGCCCTCGACGAGGAACAGAAGTTCAAGGCCGAGGCGCGTCGCAACAAGCTGCTCGGATTATGGGCAGCCGAGAAGCTCGGAATGTCCGCCGATGAAGCCACGGCCTACGCCAAGGAAGTCGTCGCCTCCGATTTCGAGGAATCCGGCGACGCCGACGTGGTCCGCAAGGTGTTGGGCGACCTGACCGCCAAGGGCGTCGCCATAGCCGAGCCGGAACTTCGGGTGAAGATGGACGAACTGATGGCCGCCGCCGTCATGCAGGTGAAGGCGGGGACTTAACGTCTCCGTCATTCCGGGATGGTGCGCAGCACCAGACCTCAGGTGCGCAATTGCGCACCGGGGAATCTCGAGATTCCGGGTTCGATGCTTTGCATCGCCCCGGAATGACGACAAAAGTCTACCCTTCCTTGAAGCCATACTCCGGCACGTTGCCGCTGGCGCCGTAGTATTTGTACGGCAGGAATTTGCCCGACATCGTGATCTTGACGCGGTCGCCCTTGGGGTTGGGCAGGCGCTCCATCACCATGTCGAAATCGATCGCCGACATGATGCCGTCGCCATATTCTTCTTCGATCAGCGCCTTCCAGGCCGGGCCGTTGACCATCACCAGTTCGTAGAAGCGGTAGATCAGCGGATCGGTCGGCGGCATTTCCATGCCGCGCATCGGCGTCTCGTTCAGCATCGCCACTTCCGATTTGGACAACCCGAACAGTTCACCGGCATTCGCCGCCTGCGGCTTTGTCAGCTTCATCTGGCCGAGGATGGCGCCGACGATCAGGACCTCGGAGTAGCCGCCGATCTTTTCGCAGATTTGCTTCCAGCTCCATTCCTTCTCGCGCTTGATGTCGAGCAGCTTTTCGGTGAGGTCGGATCGTTTCATGGCAGTCTCCTGTTGATATCTAACGCGCGATGGTCTGCGCCGGATGGGTTTCGATCGCCCTCGGCGCCGCCACGATGGTCGGCTCGCTCACACCGATCCTCACCACCGGCACGTTGCGCGGGTCATGGCCGGGTACGTCGGCCGCAAACGTCTTGCTGCGGCTGACCAGGAAGTCGACGATGTGGTTGCGCACCGCGTAGTAATAGGGATGGCGGTGCAGGTCGGTGCGGCCGCGGTCCTTCGGCAGCGGGTTTTCCACGATCTCGGCCAGCACCGCGCCGGGGCCGTTGGTCATCAGGAAGATCTTGTCGGCGAGATAGATCGCCTCGTCGACGTCATGGGTGATCATGAACGCGGTCTGCCCGGTCGTAAGACAGATGCGGCGCACCTCGTCCTGCAGCGTGCCGCGGGTCAGCGCATCGAGCGCCGAGAACGGCTCGTCCATCAGCATGATCTTCGGCGTGATCGAGAGCGCGCGGGCGATGCCGACGCGCTGCTTCATGCCGCCGGAGAGTTCCGACGGCCGCTTGTGCTCGGAGCCGGTCAGGCCGACGAGATCGATGAAGGTCTGCGCATGGGCCTTTACCCTGGCGCGATCCCAGTCGCGCCATTTCGAGGTCACGGCATAGGCGACGTTGCCGAGCACGGTGCGCCACGGCAGCAGCGCGTGGCTCTGGAAGATCACGGCACGGTCGAGGCTGGTGCCCTCGATCGCCTGGCCATCGACGATCACGGCGCCTTCGCTCGGCTCATCGAGGCCGGCGAGAATGTTCAGCACGGTGGTCTTGCCGCAACCGGAATGCCCGATCACGCAGCCGAACTCGCCGCGCGCCATCGACAGCCAGAGATTTTCGAACACCGCGATCTCGCCGCCCGACGCGCCCGGATAGCGTTTTGCAATCGCCTCGATGGAGATGAATTTATCGGTCATGGCGATATCCGTGTCCCGCGCGCGGTGTTTTCTTCACCCTCCCCCTGGAGGGGGAAGGTCGGTCGGCCGAAGGCCGATCGGGGTGGGGTGAAGGTGCCGAAGCATCACCCCCACCCGTCGCGCGCAGGCGCTCAAGCGAGCGCCCGAGCGCGCCGACCTCCCCCCTCCAGGGGGAGGTGAAGTGCGCTTGCGGTTCGCCGATCATCATCATCCGCATCACTCCGGGAAGGTGACCAGGCGCGTGAAACGCGCGAGGATCTGGTCGAGCAGCATGCCGACCACGCCGATCGTGAGGATGGCGATGATGACGTTGGTGATCGAGAGGTTGTTCCACTCGTTCCAGACGAAGTAGCCGATGCCGGTGCCGCCGACCAGCATCTCGGCGGCGACGATCACCAGCCAGGCGATGCCGATCGAGATCCGCATGCCGGTCAGGATCGTCGGCGCCGCCGCCGGCAGGATCACGGTGAAGGCGCGCCTGACGGTGCCGACTTCCAGTGTGCGCGCGACGTCGATCCATTCCTTGCGCACGGCGGCGACGCCGAACGCGGTGTTGAGCAGCATCGGCCATACCGAGCAGATGAAAATGACGAAGATCGCCGACAGTCCGGAATCCTTGATGGTGTAGAGCGCCAGCGGCATCCAGGCCAGCGGCGAGATCGGTTTCAGAACCTGGATGAAGGGATCGAGCGCCTTGTTCATCAGCGGCGACATGCCGATCAGGAAGCCGAGCGGGATCGCGACGATCACGGCCAGAAGATAGCCGAGCGCTACCCGCGCAATGGAATAGCCGAGCTGGATGCCGAGACCCTTGTCGTTCGGCCCGTTGTCGTAGAACGGCTGCTTCAGATGTTCCCACAATTTGGCGCCGACATCGAGCGGCCCCGGCATCGCCGATTTGCCGGCGGTCGCGGTCAGTCCCATCAGCTTGGCGTATTCCGGCGACATATTGCCGACCGCGCCGGTGCCGCGGGTCGCGATATGCCAGATGCCAATGAAGGCGAGAAACAGCGCGACCGACACGATCGCGGCGCGCAGGCGGAGAGAGGCGTTCATTGGGTTACCCTTGTCCCGGGCGCGGCGCGGCACGAAGCGGAGCGAAGTGATGCACCGCAGAACCGGGACCCACGGAGTTTGTGGCGGTCCCGGCTCTGCAATGCACCGCGACGCACTTCGTGCGGCGCGCTGCATTGCGTCCGGGACACGAGACCGCCTGCCATCACGACGCCTTCCTGATCTTGAAGCTGTTGAGATATTCCTCGGGCTTGGCCGGATCGAAAGTCTTGCCCATCACCGAAAAACTCTTGGTGGTGGTGGTCGGCGGCGTCAGTCCGGCTTCCTTCATCAGGCGGGTGGCGTCGGTGGCGAGATAGACCTGGGAGGCGATGCCGGCGTAATCGATGTCGCCCTTGACCTGGCCCCATCGCTTCATCTGCGTCATGATCCAGATCGCAAAGGACTGCCACGGGAACGGATCGAAATCGACGCGGTTCGGCTGCTTCACGATGTTGCCGAGGCCGTCGGCGAAGGTGCCGGTGAGGATCTGCTCGAGCACGATCTGCGGCTGGTTCAGGTAATTGGCCGGCGAGATCGCCTCGGCGATCTGCTTGCGGTTCTCGGCCTTGTGCGCGAACGCGGTCGCCTCGATGATCGACTTGAGCAGCGCACCGTAGGTGTTCGGCATCGAGCTGATGAATTCCTTCGATGCGGCGAAGGCGCAGCAGGGATGACCCTCCCAGATGTCCTTGGTCAGGATGTGGATAAAGCCGACGCCGTCATAGACCGCACGCTGGTTCATCGGATCGGGACCGAGATAACCGTCGATATTGTTGGCGCGCAGGTTGGCGACCATCTCCGGCGGAGGGACCGACCGGATCTGGACGTCGACATCGGGGTCGAGTCCATGTTCTGCGAGATAATAGCGCAGCAGGTAGTTGTGCATCGAAAAATCGAAGGGAACCGCGAACTTGAAGCCCTTCCAGTCTTTCGGATTGCGCTTGTCCTTGTGCCTGATCGCCAGCGTGATTGCCTGGCCGTTGATGTTTTCCACCGCCGGCATGGTGTAGGGCAGCGGATTGGAGCCGACGCCCATGGTGATGGCGAGCGGCATTGGCGACAGCATGTGCGCGGCGTCGTATTCCTTGTTGATGGTCTTGTCGCGGATGACGGCCCAGCCCGCGGTCTTGATGACTTCGACGTTGAGGCCGTTCTTGGCGTAAAACCCCATCGGCGCCGCCATGATGATCGGCGTCGCACAGGTGATCGGAATGAAGCCGACCTTGAGATCCTTCTTTTCCAGCGGGCCGCCTTGCGCGAACGCCTCGGTGGCGGTCTTCAGCGGGAAGAACTGCGACAGCGCCGCAGCGGCGGTGGCGGCCCCGACCGATTTCAGGAAGGCGCGGCGCGCGACATCCTGCGGAAACATCGCGCGCATGACGGCGGAAGCCACCACGCCCTCGTAGCGGGCCTCCTCGGACGAGGCGACGGCCGGCTGCAGCGAGAGTCGGGCGGCGGTGTCGTGTTCGGCCTCGTTGACGTGCTGACCGCAACTGCAGCCCTGGGAGTGGAGACGGCGGGCCGGATCGAACGGATTGTCGAACGTGGACATGAAACCTCCTGCGCTTCGTTGCCCCTTCATTAGGCAAAGACCGTGCCAGCCCCTGACATCGGAATTTGTCCAGAGAACGCAGTGTTTCCTGCACTTGTTGGCTATTACGAAAACTCGTGATATACGAAAATTCGTAGCAAAATCACGATTTCTCGGAGTTCATGGGTGATGGAACCGGTGCCAGTCGCTTCGGCCGTAACGGGGCGCGACCTCGATCTGCGTACCCTCACCTTCGACTATCTGACCGAGCCGACGTTGCTGCTCGACCCCCATGCCGATGAGATCATCGACGCCAACCCCGCCGCTTGCGCCCTGCTTGGCTACGACCGCGCGCTGCTGCGCGAGACGAGAATCAGCGCGCTGCATGCCGGACAATTGCCGGCGCTGATCGTGTTCACCCAGGCCGTACTCGCCAAAGGCAGCTACTGGACCAACGCGCTGACGCCGCGCCATGCCACCAGCCAGCCGCTGCGGCTGGAATATACGGGGTCGCGGGTGCCGCATGACGGGCGCGCACTGATGCTGCTGACCATGAGCGATCTCGAAGCGCGCCGCCGCCGCTTTGTCGATGCCACCGCCGAAGATCACATGCGCAGCGGCCTCGCCGTCTGGCAGCGTGTCGAGCGGGTGTTTCAGGACATCGAGCGGGAAAACCAGCTGATCCTGCGCGCCGCCGGCGAAGGCATCTACGGCGTCAACGCCGAGGGCAAGACCACCTTCGTCAATCCGGCCGCCGAGCGCGTGCTGGGCTGGGCCGCCGAGGAACTGGTCGGCAAGGCGATCCATCCGATCGTTCACCACAGCCACCATGACGGCAGTCATTACCCGGACGAGGATTGTCCGATCTATGCCGCATTCCGCGACGGCGCCGTGCACAATGTCGACGGCGAGGTGTTTTGGCGCAAGGACGGCTCACCGGTCTGGGTCGAGTACACATCGACGCCGATCCGCGACCGCGGCATGGTGGTTGGCGCCGTCATCGTGTTTCGCGACGTCAGCCAGCGCCGCGACGCCGATGAGAAGCTGCACGCAGCGCTTGCCGAAGTCGACCGCTTGCGCGAGCGGCTGGAGCTGGAAAACGCCTATCTGCAGGAAGAAATCCGGATCGAGACCAACCCGCGCGGCATCATCGGCCAGAGCGCCGCGATCCAGAAGACGCTGCACCAGGTCAAGCTGGTGGCGCCGACCGCCGCCGCCGTGATGATCACCGGCGAGTCCGGCACCGGCAAGGAACTGATCGCGCGCGCCATTCACGAGGCCTCCAGCCGCCGCGACCGGCCGCTGATCCGCGTCAACTGCGCGGCGATTCCGCGCGAACTGTTCGAGAGCGAGTTCTTCGGTCACGTCAAGGGCGCCTTCACCGGCGCGGTGCGCGACCGCATCGGCCGGTTCGAGCTCGCCGACGGCGGCACGCTGTTTCTCGACGAAGTCGGCGAGATTCCGCTGGAGCTGCAGGGCAAGCTGCTGCGCGTGCTGCAGGAAGGCAATTTCGAGCGCGTCGGCGAGGAGCGCACCCGAACCGTGGACGTGCGGCTGATCGCGGCCACCAACCGGAACCTCAAGGAGGAAGTGGCGCGCGGCCGGTTTCGCGAGGATCTGTATTTCCGGCTCAACGTGTTTCCGGTGGAATCGGTGCCGCTGCGCGACCGCCGCGAGGATATTCCGCTCCTCGCCCAGCACTTCCTGCTGAGCGAGAGCAAGGCGCTGAAATCCGATCTGCGGCTGTCGGAAGGCGACGCGCGGCGGCTGCAGCGTTACGACTGGCCCGGCAACGTCCGCGAATTGCAGAACGTGATCGAGCGCGCCGCGATCCTGGCGCAGAACGGGCGGTTGCGCATCGACCTGCCGGAACCAGCGGGCTCCCACGCGCCGTCAGGTCACGGCCGCCCGAAGGCGGAAGCGCGCCCCGCGGTGATGACCGCGGCCGAGCTGCGCGACCACGAGCGCGCCAATATCCTGGCCGCGCTCCAGGCCTGCCACGGCAAGGTGTTCGGCCCAGGCGGCGCCGCCGCGATGCTGGACGTCAAGCCGACCACGCTGGCCTCGCGCATGAAGGCGCTGGGCCTTGCCCCTGCCCGCGCCGCCAGACCCGTCGCGTTTACGACGACTTCCGGATCTTGAAGCTGTTGAGATATTCCTCGGGCTTCGCCGCGTCGAAGGTCTTGCCCATCACCGCGAACGACTTGTATGCGGTCGCGGGCGGCGTCAGCCCCATCTCCTTCATCACCTTGGCGGTGTCGGTCGCGAGGAACACCTGTTCGGCCACCGACTTGTAGTCGACGTCGCCCTTGATCTGGCCCCAGCGCTTCATCTGGGTCAGCATCCAGACCGCGAAGGACTGCCAGGGGAACGGATCGAAGTCGACGCGCTTGGGGTCGGTCTTGATGCCGCCCAGTCCGTCGGCATAGGTCCCGGTGAGAGACTGTTCCAGCACGGTCACCGGCGCGTTGATGTAGTTCGCCGGCGCGATCGCCTCGGCGATCTGCTTGCGGTTCTCCGCCTTCGAGGCATAGGCGGTGGCATCGACGATCGCCCGCGTCAGCGCCGCGAAGCTGTTCGGCGACGTCGTGATGAACTCGCGGCTCGCCGCGAAGCTGCAGCAAGGATGGCCGTCCCAGATTTCCTTGGACAGGATGTGCATGAAGCCGACGCCGTCATAGATCGCACGCTGGCAGATGTTGTCCGGCGCGAGAAAGCCGTCGATGTTGTCGGCCCTGAGGTTGGCGACCATTTCCGGCGGCGGCACCGAACGCAACTGCACATCGGTGTCGGGGTCGATTCCGTGCTCGGCAAGATAATAGCGCAGCAAATAGTTGTGCATCGAATAGTCGAACGGAATGGCGAACTTCATGCCTTTCCAGTCCTTCGGATTGCGCCGGTCCTTGTGCTTCATCGCCAGCGTGATGCCCTGCCCGTTGATGTTCTCGATCGCCGGCACCGTGAAGGGAACCGGATTGGCGCCCAGTCCCAGCGAGATTGCGATCGGCATCGGCGCCAGCATGTGGGCGGCGTCGTATTCCTTGTTGATGGTCTTGTCGCGGACCACTGCCCAGCCGGCGGTCTTCACCACTTCGACGTTGAGGCCGTATTTCGAATAGAAGCCGAGCGGTGCCGCCATGATGATCGGCGTGGCGCAGGTGATCGGGATGAAGCCGACCTTGAGGTCCTTCTTTTCCGGCGTGCCGGCTTGCGCGAAGACTTCCGTCGCCGTCCTGATCGGGAAAAACTGCGAGACGGCGGCCAATGCGGTCGAAGCTCCGACCGATTTCAGGAACGCGCGGCGCGCGGCATCCTTCGGAAACATCGCGCGCATCACGGCGGAAGCAACCACCCCCTCGTAACGCTGTTGCTCGGTCGGCGCCGGCTCGCAGCGCAGCGTCAGCGCCGCCTGTTCGTGCTCGGCGGCGGAAGCGTGCTGGCCGCAGGCGCAGCCGGATCGTGACAGCTTGCGATCGGCATCGAACGCATCGTCGAAGGTGGACATGCCCCATTCCCTTGTGTGGTGTTGGATGATTGAACGGCCAACCGCCGCTTCGCCAGTTCATCGCCGGCCGCCTCAGCGCGGCCGGACGATGCAAACCTTAGGGGTTCGCGATGCGAACCTTGCAGCTTCTATGCCGCCTTCTCGGTCAGCCTGGCCTCCATCGGCAGGCCTTCCTCGATCGGCAGCGACGGATCCCGCGACCATTCGTTCCAGGATCCGAAATACATCCGCACATCCTTCACGCCGGCATTCTTCAGCGCGAGGAAGGTGTTGGAGGCCCGGGCGCCCTTGAAGCAATAGAGGTAGACCGGGGTATCCTGCGAAATGCCGACGGTGGCGCATTCGGCCAGGATCTCGTCTTTGGACTTGAAGCGCGGACCCTCGGCGGTAGGCTTCATCATGCGATACCATTCGAGCCACACTGCGCCGGGAATCCGCCCCTTGCGCGGGCAAAAATCCTTGCCGTAGGGCGAGGAGCTGTCGCCGATCCATTCATCGACATCGCGCACGTCGAGCAACGCCACGCCGGGCTTGCCGACCGCCGCCAGCATGGTCCTGGCATCGATCAGGATGTCGCCGGCTTCCGGAACGATCGGGAACGATGCCTTCGCGGGCGTCGGAACATCCGTCGTCACGGGCAGGCCGGCGGCGACCCAGCCGTCGTAGCCGCCATGCAGCACCTTGACCTTGGGATAGCCGAGCATGGTCAGCAGGTAATAGCCGCGGCAGGACTGCCCGAACCCGGAATTCATCGACTGCTCGTAGATGATTGCGGTTTCCTTGCCCGACAGCCCGGCGCCACCAAAGGCGTCGGCGAATTTCGTCTTGAGTTCCGCCATGCCCTCCGGCGTCGAGGTCGCGAGGTAGGTGAAGATCTCGTGCACGTTCACCGCGTTCGGCAGGTGTCCGGCGGCATAGGCATCCGGGTTGCGGGTGTCGATGACGACACACGGCTCCTTGTTGAAGAGATCGGCGAGTTCTCCGGCAGAAATCAGAACGTCCGTCATGGCAGGCCTCTCCTGTTTTCGTGGTTGCAGTTGGGGTCGATCCGAAACTCGCTGGCTGAAGCTTCCTGGCTCACGCCTCCGCCAGCATCTTGCGCAGCTGCTTGGTGGCGGGCGTGACGATGGCGACGAAATAGGCCTCGCGCAGCCGGCGCTGGGCGCGATGGCTCTTGAGGTAGCCGCGCGCGCCGCAATGGAGCATCGCCGCATGCGCGGCCGCGACGCTGGCCTCGCCGGCGCGGAGGCGAAGTGCGACGACCTGGCGCCAGTAGCTGTCGTCCGCGTTGTAGGGGTCGCGCGCCAGCTGCATCGTTTCGGTCTCGAGCTCGGTCAGCAGATCCTGGAAATTGACCGGCTGCTGCGGCAGATAGCGATTGACGTGTCCGAGCGGCCCGGCGACCTCGTTCATGACAGCGATGCAATCGCGGATCAGGCCGGTCGCCATGCCCGCCTGCAGCAGGATGAAGCCGGCGCGGATCCTCTTGACGAACGGTCCGGCCGGTGCTGCGAGGATCAGATCGTCGGAGACGAAGGCGTCGCGGAACTGGACGCCGTAGGTGCCGGTGCCGTCCATCGCCAGGAACGGCTGGCACGGCGTCAGCGTGATGGCCGGATCGGAACAGTCGGCGAGAAACATCACGATCTCGTTCGCCTTGCCCTCGATCGCGAAGATCGTGCCGAACAGATGATCGGGACCGAGATTGGACACCCAGGGCAGCGCGCCGCGCACGACGTAGCCGCCATCGACCCTGCGTCCCTTCAGCTTGAATTTCTCGATCCCGAAGAACGTCTTCATCGGATTGGACAGGCCGGTGCCGCCGAGAATCTTTCCCGCGGAGACGCCGTCGGCGAACCGCGCAACCAGCGCCGGATTGCCGGAGTTCGTGACGTACCACGCCAGCGTGTTCTGGCACCACGCCATGAAGGCGGTGGCGCCGCAGACTTCGCCGAGCGCGGCGATCGACTGAATGGCGCAGCACAGATCGGCCGCGCCATTCGCCGGTCGATGCGTGCTCCACGCCCCAGCATCGCCGAGACTTCGGAGCAGTTCGGCCGGATAGACCGTGCCATCGTCGATGCCGGCCGCGAGCGGCGCGAGATCCTTGCGTGCAATCGCCGCCACCGCGGCGACGACGGATGCCGGTGAAAGGCTGCCGACATCGTCGACCGGCACACGCGATAAAGCCACTTGACCCATCAGATTCTCCGTACCGGTTTTTCAGGGAGCGATTGCACGCTTGCCGCCCTTACGCGTTGACCTCGAGATTGACGGGCCGCGTAAACGTGTTGGCGACCGGCGACCATTTCTTGACGTGCGTCACCAGCGCGTCGATCTCGGCCTGGGCGATGCCCTCGCAGACCATGTCGACCTTGACCCGCACGTCGGTGAAGCCGACCGGCTTTTCGCTCACGTCGCCCGTGCCCCACACCGCCGTGATGTTGAGGTCGCCTTCGAGCTGCAGCTCGAGCTTGTTGACGATCCAGCCGCGATGCACCGCATTGGCGTGCAGCCCGACCGCGAGGCACGAGCCCAGCGCGGCCAATGATGCTTCCGACGGATTCGGCGCGGTGTCGTCGCCGAGCAGGCCCGGAGGCTCGTCGACGATGTAGGGCGGCAGGTTGCGGATGTAGTTGGCGTGGCGGAACTTGCCTTCGGCCACCGTCTTGCATTTCAAGGTCTTGATCACCTGGGGGTTGGCCTTGCTGGTGATGATGAGCTGTTGCAGCCCGTCCTTGTCGATTGGCGCAAGGCAGCCTGTCAGCACTGTTTTCTGGGCGACCGCGGTCATTTGTTTTCTCCCTGGGAGGTAGGATACCGAACGGTCTGTTTTCTGCATGAACCGTGCCAGAGACCGCCCGGCCGAAAACCCGAACGCCTGAAACCGCTTAGGCCGCGCTGCCTAAAAACCGATCGGTAGCCTTCTGCTCAAACCAGGTGCAATCGCTGCCTCATCGCGGATATTTTGAGCACGGCAAGATGCGACTTGATGCGTGCGGCGCATTTGGATTAAGTGAGTGCATGCGCAAGCCTGCTTCGAAGAAGCGTTCCGTCGCCATCCCCTTCGCTGCCGGCGATGACGAGTCCGCGCGCGGGCGCCTGCTCGGCGCGGCGACGCGGCTGTTCTGCAAGGACGGCATCAACGCCACCGGCATCGACGCCATCATCAACGAGGCCGGCACCGCCAAGACCACGCTCTACAAGCTGTTCGGTTCGAAAACCAACCTGGTGCACGCGGTGCTGGAGACCGAGGGCAGGCAGTGGCGCGAATGGTTCATCGATTCGATCGAGACCGGCGGCGGCAGCGCGCAGACCAAACTGGCGCGAATCTTTCCCGCGCTGAAGAGCTGGTTCGCCGAGGAGCGCTTCTATGGCTGCCCCTTCATCAATGCGGTCGCCGAGCACGACAAGAACCAGAAGCAGTTCCGCGCCATCGCCATGAAGCACAAGAAGGTGGTGCTGGCGCATATCGAGAAGCTCGCCGCCGAGATGGGCGCGGCGGAGCCGGAGATGCTGGCCCATCAGCTCGGGCTATTGATCGACGGCGCCATCGTCGCGGCGATGGTCTCGCGCAACCCTGATGTCGCCGACACCGCGGGATTGGCCGCAGGCTGCCTGTTGGTGCCGTCGAAGCCGAAGAAGGCAAGGCGCGCGGGCGAAGCTCAGCTGATGGCGGTGTAGCGGATAACCGTCATTGCGAGCGCAGCGAAGCAATCCATGTCGCCGAGCAAAGAAAGAATGGATTGCTTCGCTGCGCTCGCAATGACGAGCCCCTCGTCTACCTCGCTTCCAGTACGCGCGACTCCAAGCGCTCGAGTTGCCCCGCGATATCGACCTCGACATCGGCGGAGGCCATGTTGACCACGCGATAGCCGCGCGCCTCGAGCCAGGCCTGCCGCGCGGTGCGGTCCTTCGCGATCACCTCGGTTTCATCGGGGTTGATCAGTTCGATCGCGATCCGGTGCACGAAACTGACAAAATCCGGAATGTGGCGGCCGACCGGGGTCTGCCGCTTGAACTGTCCGGCGAAACGGCGGTCGGTGGTGAGGGCCTGCCACAGCAGCCGTTCGGCGTCGGTCGGATTGCGCCGCAACAGCCGCGCCAGCCCGCGCACGGTGCCGCTCTCCGACGGCAGCGCGCCCTGCCCGTGCTCAGCCAGCAGCGCGCGCAACCGCGTCGCCTGTTCGCCGTCGAGCACGCCGCCCTTGGCGGGACCTTTCCGGCCCTCGGCGATCGCCATTACCACGCCGTGCAGCGTGTGCATGTCCTGCCTGGTCGGATCCATGCGCGTGAAGATGTTGCGCAGGTTGACCAGCATGGTCTCGCGCTTCTCCGCCGGGCGCAGGAATTCGACCTTGTCGAGCTCACGCACCAGATTGTCGAAGAACGCCTGCATCTGGTGCTGCGAGGCCGGCTCGGAGCGCTCCGGCATCGCGAACGGCAGCGCGCCCGCGGTCGACAGCTTGAACCATTCGTAGCCGATCAGCAGCACCGCCTGCGCCAGGTTGAGCGAGGCGAAACCGGGATTGACCGGAAAGGTGATGAGGCGGTTGGCGAGCGCCACCTCCTCGTTCTGCAAGCCGTAGCGCTCGCGGCCGAACAGGATGCCGACGGTGCCGCCGCCGGCGACGCCGGCCACGATCTCCCGCGCCGCGGCCTCGGGGGCCACCACCGGCTTGGCCTGGTCGTGCGCCCGCGCGGTGGTCGCGAACAGCAGCGTGCAGTCGGCCACCGCCTGCTCGACGGTGTCGAACAGCTCGACCGCGTCGAGAATATGGTCGGCGCCGGAGGCGGCGCGGCGGGCATGGACATTCGGCCAGCCGTCGCGCGGATTGACGATTCTTAAACGGGTTAGAGCGAAATTGCCCATCGCGCGCGCGGCCATGCCGATGTTCTCGCCGAGCTGCGGCTCGACCAGAATGACCACGGGCCCCGCCAGCGTGACGCTCGATTTGGTTTTGTCGGTGCCCGAACCGGACATTCGCTTCACTTTCTGAATCAACGTCTGAAGAATGTGAATCAAGTTCCGAAGAACCTGATTCAACGGCTCAAGGGCCAGCCGTAGTGGATTGCCCAGCGGGCAGGATTTCTCAAGCAAAATAATCGGCTTAGCCTCATTATCTGATACTCGACCAAAACCTCAATTGCGCCTTTCCGGGGCCGCGAACCGCGCCCGCGCTCGCCGCGACAAAGCGTCATGTCCTCGCAGCAGCAGCGCTATCCACACACACCCACGCCGTCACGTGCGTCCCTGATCGGCCGTCAACGGGCGGGACAGCTGGCGCCGACCGATACCGGCAAGGCGCTGCAAGCCGCCCGCGCCTGCCCCGATGCGTGGTACCGCGTCCAGGCGCTCGCCTCGGTTGCGGAACACGCCGAGCCGGGTCCGGCTCTCTCGATTCTCGAAGAGGCCGCGCGCGAGGCGCGATCATGTCATGACGCCTACGGCACGGTGGCGGTGATGGCGTGGCCGCTGGGCGTGGCCTTGCGGCAGGGGCGGCTCGACTTCGCCGGGCGCGAACTGAAGAAGTGCCTGGCGCTGGCCTCGGCGGTCGAGCCCCGCGCGTCGCAAGCCTACGCGCTGGAAATTCTCTGGAGCGCCTGCTTCGCGGTGGACCCCGGCCATGCCGAACCGGTGTGGAACAGAATTCTGGAGCTCTGCCATCCCGACCACAGCTGGCGTGCCGCCCGGCTCTATCTGCACATCGCGGAAATTCAGGACGAGCGGGGTCCCGGCGGCGCCGCCGCGGTGATCCGCGCCATGCCGGCGGGCAAGGCACGGAGCTGGCTGGAACGGCGTTTCGCGCTGGCCTGAAAACCGGCCGGGCCTGCCTGCCATTCGCCTTCCAGCCCGCGTTTTCGGGTGCTATAGCGACGACACCATCACCCCATCCGTCCCGAAACGCGCTATTCCCAAAAAGGCCCGATCTGCCATGGCAAAAATCAAGGTGACCAACCCCGTCGTCGAACTCGATGGCGACGAGATGACCCGGATCATCTGGCAATACATCAAGGACAAGCTGATCAACCCGTTCCTCGATATCGACCTTAAATACTACGACCTCGGGATGGAATACCGCGACCAGACCAACGATCAGGTCACGATCGACGCCGCCGAAGCCATCAAGAAATACGGCGTCGGCGTCAAATGCGCCACCATCACCCCCGACGAAGCCCGGGTTAAGGAATTCGGCCTCAAGCAGATGTGGAAGTCGCCGAACGGCACCATCCGCAACATCCTCGGCGGCGTCGTGTTCCGCGAACCCATCATCTGCAAGAACGTGCCGCGGCTGGTGCCGGGCTGGACCAAACCGATCATCATCGGCCGCCACGCCTTCGGCGACCAGTACCGCGCCACCGACTTCCTGTTTCCGGGCAAGGGCACGCTGACGATGAAGTTCGTCGGCGAGGACGGCACCGTGATCGAGCGGGAAGTGTACAAGGCTCCCTCCGCCGGCATCGCGCTCGCGATGTACAACCTCGACGATTCGATCGCCGACTTCGCCCGCGCTTCGTTCAACCAGGGCCTCGCCAAGGGCTATTCGGTGTACCTGTCCACCAAGAACACCATCCTCAAGGTCTATGACGGTCGCTTCAAGGACATCTTCCAGGACATCTTCGACAAGGAGTTCAAGGCGAAGTTCGACGCCAAGAAAATCACCTACGAGCATCGCCTGATCGACGACATGGTCGCCGCCGCGATGAAGTGGTCGGGCGGCTATGTCTGGGCCTGCAAGAACTACGACGGCGACGTGCAGTCCGACACCGTGGCGCAGGGCTACGGCTCGCTCGGCCTGATGACCTCGGTGCTGATGACTCCCGACGGCAACACCGTCGAGGCGGAAGCCGCCCACGGCACCGTGACGCGGCACTACCGCGAGCACCAGAAGGGCAAGGAGACCTCGACCAACTCGATCGCCTCGATCTTCGCCTGGACCCGCGGCCTGTCGCATCGCGCCAAGCTCGACAACAACGAGGCCCTGGCGAAATTCGCGCTGACGCTGGAAAAGGTCTGCGTCGACACCGTCGAGGCCGGCTTCATGACCAAGGACCTGGCCCTGCTGGTCGGCGCCGACCAGCGCTGGCTCTCCACCACCGGCTTCCTCGACAAGGTCGCGGAGAACCTGACGAAGGAAATGGCCTGACGAGCTTGGCAGCTTGCGGCCAAGGGTAGGCCGCATCTCCCTCAACGTCATTGCGAGCGCAGCGAAGCAATCCATCGTACCGTTTGAAGAACGAAGAAAGATGGATTGCTTCGTCGCAAGTGCTCCTCGCAATGACGAACTTGGGAATCGAATTCCTCTCTACCACGGGCGACAGGCGCCGTGCTTTCGCCCCAGATAACCTGCGTGGTCCGCCCGCAATTGCCTTAAGGCCGCCATGCGTCGGATCGTTCGGTTTGGACTGCCTTTCATCCTCCTCATTGCCGGCGTGATCGCGCTCTGCAACAGCTCGTTCTGGGTGTCCCCGCAGACCAAGCCCACCCTGCTCGCGCATCGCGGACTGGCCCAGACCTATCCGGCGGCGGGCCTGACGGCGACGACCTGCACCGCGGCGCGGATCTTTCCGCCCGAGCATGCCTTCATCGAGAACACCCTGCCCTCGATGCGCGCCGCCTTCGCCGCCGGCGCCGACATCGTCGAACTCGACGTTCACCCGACGACCGATGGCCAGTTCGCCGTATTCCATGACTGGAGCCTGGACTGCCGCACCGACGGCCACGGCGTGACGCGCGAGCACAGCCTTGCCGATCTGAAAAAACTCGACGTCGGCTACGGCTACACCGCCGACGGCGGCAAGAGCTTTCCGCTGCGCGGCACCGGGACCGGCCTGCTGCCCTCGCTCGACGAGGTGCTGAGCGCCTTTCCCGACAAGCGCTTCCTGATCCACATCAAGAGCAACGACGCCGACGAGGGCCGGCGGCTGGCCGAACGCCTCAAATCGCTGCCGCCCGAACAGTTGCAGCGGCTGTCGATCTATGGCGGCGCCCTGCCGGTGGCGATGGTGCGGGACATGCTCGACATCCCCACGATGTCTGGCGCCACGCTGAAGCGCTGCCTGATCCGCTATTTTCTGCTGGGATGGTCCGGTTACGTCCCGTCCGATTGCGAACGCAGCGTGCTGCTGGTGCCGGTCAATTATGCGCCGTGGCTGTGGGGCTGGCCGAACCGTTTTCTCAACCGGATGAACGACCATGGCTCGGCCGTGTTCATCGTCGGACGCCATGACGGCCAGGATTTTTCCAGCGGGATCGACCGAGCCGAGGATCTCGCTTTGCTGCCATCCGGCTTTGCCGGCGGCATCTGGACCAACCGGATCGACCGCATCGCGCCGGTATTGCGACCACGGTAGCTGTGCGCGCGACGGTATTATGTTAGGGTAACGGCCGTTTTGGCCCACACGAAAAGCAGAACGAACCCAATGGCTTCCTTACTGTACATGGGGTTGTTTTCGACATTTTGTATCGGCCCTGCGTAGGCGGGCCTGATCAGGCACCGCCCATCGCCTTCTCGATCGCATGCAGCGCCGCATCCGCCTTGGCGCCGTCGGGACCGCCGGCCTGCGCCATGTCGGGCCGCCCGCCGCCGCCCTTGCCGCCGAGCGCCTCGGAGGCGATCTTGACCAGATCGACCGCGCTGAAGCGCGCGGTGAGATCGGGCGTGACGCCGACCACGACGCCGGCCTTGCCGTCCGCGGTAACGCCGACGATGGCGACCACGCCGGAGCCGAGCTGCTTCTTGCCGTCATCGGCGAGGCTCTTGAGGTCCTTCATCTCGATGCCTTCGACCGCGCGCGCCATCAGCTTGATGTCGCCGACCTGGCGCACACCGACGGGACCCGCCGCCGCGCCATTAGCGGCCGATACGCCGCCGCCCATCGCGAGCCGCTTACGGGCCTCCGCGAGGTCGCGCTCCAGCTTCTTGCGTTCCTCCATCAAGGCGGCGATGCGCGCCGGCATCTCGTCGAGTGAGGTGCGCAATTCGCCCGCCGCGGTCCTGGCCAGCGCCATGGTGTCGTTGGCGTGCTTGCGCGCATGGTTGCCGGTCAGCGCCTCGATGCGGCGCACCCCCGACGCCACCGCGCTTTCGCCGGTCACCGAGATCAGGCCGATATCGCCGGTGCGTTTGACATGGGTGCCGCCGCACAATTCCACCGACCAGCCGAGCGCGTTGCTGCCGTGCTCGCGCGCGTTCAGGCCCATCGTCACCACGCGCACCTCGTCGCCGTATTTCTCGCCGAACAGCGCGCGGGCGCCGGCGTCGCGCGCATCATCCACCGCCATCAGGCGCGTGGTGACCTCATCATTCTCCAGCACCACCTCGTTGGCGATGTCCTCGATGCGGGCGATTTCGTCCGCCGTGATCGGCTTCGGATGCACGAAATCGAAGCGCAGCCGGTCCGGCGCGACCAGCGAGCCGCGCTGGGCGATGTGGTCGCCGAGCACCTGGCGCAGCGCCTCGTGCAGCAGATGCGTGGCGGAGTGATGGGCGCGGATCGAGGAGCGCCTGGCGTGATCGACTTCCAGCTGCAAGGCGGCGCCGACCGTCAGCGTGCCCTGCTCCACCGTGCCCTGATGCACGAAAAGATCGCCGGCCCGCTTCTGCGTGTCGGTGACCCGGAACTTGACGCCCTCGCCGATCATCACGCCGGTGTCGCCGACCTGGCCGCCGGACTCCGCGTAAAACGGGGTCTGGTTGAGAACGATCGAGCCGGTATCGCCGGCCTTGAGGCTGTCGGCATCCTTGCCGTCCTTGACGAGCGCTGCGACCACGCCCTCGGCGGTCTCGGTCTCATAGCCGAGGAACTCGGTCGCGCCGAGTTTCTCGCGCAGCGGAAACCAGATGTTTTCGCTGGCGGTATCACCGCTTCCCGACCACGACGCGCGCGCCTTCTCTTTCTGTCTTTCCATCGCATCGGTGAACGAGGCGATATCGACGCTGATGCCGCGCGACTTCAGCGCGTCCTGGGTGAGGTCGAGCGGGAAGCCATAGGTGTCGTACAGCGTGAACGCGGTGTCGCCGTCGAACATGTCGCCCTTCTTCAGCGAGCTGCTCTTCTCGTCGAGGATCGACAGCCCGCGCTCCAGCGTCTTGCGGAAACGGGTTTCTTCCAGCCGCAGCGTTTCCTCGATCAGCTTTTCCGCCCGCGCCAGATCCGGATAGGCCTGGCCCATCTCGCGCACCAGCGCCGAAACCAGGCGATGCATCAAGGGATCGCGCGCGCCAAGCAACTGCGCATGGCGCATCGCGCGGCGCATGATCCGGCGCAGCACATAGCCCCGGCCCTCGTTCGACGGCAGCACGCCGTCGGAAATCAGGAAGGCGGAGGAGCGCAGATGGTCCGCGATGACGCGGAACGACGCCGCGGTCTGCTCCTGAGGTCCCTGCCCGAGCGCGGACGCGGTGGCATCGATCAGGTTGCGGAAAAGGTCGGTTTCAAAGACGCTATCGACGCCCTGCAGGATGCAGGCCATGCGCTCGAGCCCCAGACCGGTGTCGATCGAGGGGCGCGGCAGCGGCTGGCGCTCCTCCTTCGTCACCTGCTCGAACTGCATGAACACCAGGTTCCAGAATTCGAGGAAGCGATCGCCGTCCTCCTCCGGGCTACCCGGCGGTCCGCCCCAGATGTGCTCGCCGCGGTCGATGAAGATCTCCGAACACGGGCCGCAGGGACCGGTATCCCCCATCGCCCAGAAATTGTCCGAGGTCGCGATGCGGATGATGCGGTCGTCCGAAAAGCCGGCGATCTTCTTCCAGTGCCGCGCCGCCTCGTCGTCGTCGTGGTAGATGGTGACGAGCAGCTTGTCCTTCTTCAGCCCGAAATCCTTCGTGATCAGGTTCCAGGCGAGCTCGATCGCGCGCTCCTTGAAGTAGTCGCCGAACGAGAAATTGCCGAGCATCTCGAAAAAGGTGAGATGCCGCGCGGTGTAGCCGACATTGTCGAG
>JAUXWH010000037.1 GCA_030681365.1 Bradyrhizobium sp. | reverse complement strand
GCCTATCCTTGCGGTTTTATCCATGAGCTGATCAGCCGCCGCGCCGCCGTTCAGCCAAACGCGACAGCCCTGGCTTTCGGCGCTCAAACCCTCAGTTATGCCGACCTGGAACGCCGTTCCAACCGCCTGGCGCATTACCTGATCAGCCTGGGCGTCGGCCCGGAAATCGCGGTCGGCATCGCCGTCGAACGTTCGCCGGCGTTGGTGATCGGCCTGCTGGCCATCGTCAAGGCCGGAGGCGCCTACGTGCCGCTGGATCCGGATTACCCGGCGGAGCGGCTGGCGTACATGATCGAGGATTCCGGTATTGGCCTGTTGTTGAGCCATAGCCCTGTGTTGCAGACCCCTACCGGTTTCAGTAGCTTCTGCCGCTGTTTGAATCTGGATAGCCTTGAGTTGGCTGATCAACCCGATTATCCGCCGCGTCCGGCGCTGCATTCGGATAGCCCGGCCTACATCATTTATACCTCCGGCTCCACCGGTCGCCCCAAGGGCGCGTCTAACAGCCATGGGGCGCTGGCTAACCGGCTGCACTGGATGCAGGAGGCCTATGCGATTGGGCCGCAAGATACGATCTTGCAAAAAACACCATTCAGCTTCGACGTGTCGGTCTGGGAATTCTTCTGGCCCTTGCTGAGCGGCGCGCGGCTGGCGCTAGCCGAACCCGGCGCGCACCGCGACCCGTCGGCGCTCACCCGGCTGATGCTGAACCACCGCGTCAGCACCGTGCATTTTGTACCGGCGATGCTGGCCGAATTCATCAACCAGCCTGAATTGCCGGAATTCCCGGCACTCAAGCGCATCGTATGCAGTGGCGAAGCGCTAGCAGCGGAATTGCAACAACGCGTCTTTCAGCATCTGCCGGGTGTTGAACTGGACAACTTGTACGGACCGACCGAAGCGGCGATCGATGTCACGCACTGGACATGCCGCGATGACGACGGTCACAGTGTGCCGATCGGTCGTCCGATCGCCAACACGCAAATTCATATCCTTGATGCCGACCTTAACCCGTTGCCGCCGGGTGTCGCCGGCGAACTGTATATCGGCGGACTGGGCCTGGCGCGTGGTTATCACCGCCGTCCCGGCCTGACCGCCGAACGCTTTATCCCCGACCCGTCCGGCGGCGGCGCTCGACTCTACCGCACCGGCGACCGAGCGCGTCGGCGGGGCGACGGTGTCATCGACTACCTGGGCCGACTGGACCACCAGGTCAAATTGCGCGGCCTCAGAATCGAACTGGGCGAAATCGAGGCGGCATTGCTGGCGCAGGAGAACGTCAGCGAGGCGGTCGTGGTGCTGAAGGA
>JAUXWH010000023.1 GCA_030681365.1 Bradyrhizobium sp. | reverse complement strand
ACAAGCCGAGATGGGAAAAAGACATTGAGCCTCTGGTCGAAACCGCCGCTTGGAATCTCGGAAAAAGACTGTCGCGCCCAACCCCGGAACGGCACGCAAATTTGCTCGGGATTATCGGATACGCAGACAGGCGGCTTACTCGAGGTATCGCGTTTCGATACCGGGCCGCGTCATGCCGGAACATAGGGCCGAATTGCCCAAAGTCAATGGAGCAGCTGCGGGAAGAGCCGAAAAAGCTTAATGTTTTTGCATAAATGCTCCAAATTGAACCGCTGCCGCATGTCTGACGACTACGGCATGAGACGGCGCACACGAGCCGCGGATGGGTCTTGCAAGCGGGGAATACGGATGATCGACAGGCTGTCATTCCGGGCTGTGATGGCCTTTGGGTTTGCCGTTGCCCTGATGGCGCTTGCCGCCCCCGCGCAGGCGGAAAAGCGCGTCGCCCTGGTGGTCGGCAACGACAACTACCGCAACGTTCCGAAACTGCAGAAGGCGGTCAACGATGCCCGCACCATGGGCGATACGCTGAAGCAGCTCGGCTTCACCGTGATGGTCGCGGAAAACCAGACGCGGGCCGCCTTCAGCCAGACGCTGCTGGCGTTCGATAAGGCGGTCGGGCCCGGCGACACCGCGTTCTTCTTCTATGCCGGCCACGGCTTCGAAATCGCCGGGCAGAATTTTTTGCTGCCGACCGACGTGCCGCCCGCGACCGAGGGACAGGAAGAACTGGTGCGCGACGCCTCTGTTCTCGCCGACCGCATCATTGAGCGCATGCAGAACAGGAAGGTGCGCACCGCCATTCTGGTGTTCGATGCCTGCCGCAACAATCCGTTCGAACGCCAGGGCACCCGCGCGGTCGCGGGGGGCGGCGGCCTCGCGCCGATGACGCAATTGCCCGAAGGCGTGTTCTCGATCTTTTCAGCGGGTCCCAGGCAGACCGCACTCGATCGGCTCTCCAACAATGACGACAACCCCAATTCGGTTTTCACGCGCACCTTCGCCAAGGAACTGACGCAACCCGGCGCGAACCTGGTCCAGGTCGCGCAGCGCACGAGGCGCGCGGTCAGCGAACTCGCGGAGACCGTGCGCCACAAGCAGATCCCTGTTTATTTCGACCAGATGGTCGACGACGTGTTTCTGAACGGTCTTGCCAAAAAGCCGGCCGAGCCGGCGGTGCAGCCCGCTAAATCAGCCGAACCGCTGCAGCAGGTCGCCGCATTGCCGCCGGTGCAGCGGCTTGCGCCATCCAATGAATCCGTTAACGCGCCGATCGCCGCGTTCTCGCGCCACAATGGCGGCTGGACCGTGGTGTTCTCGATCGCCGACCCGACGCTGGGGATTTCCTGGCGGATCGGCGAGACCGGCGAATTCCGCGAGACCGGCTTCATCGATACGCTGGATCCGCGCACCCGCAAGCGGATGCCCAATCCCTCGATCGAGCTTCCCGCCGATGCGCCGGCGGCCACTATCCAGGTCCGCTATGTCGATACCCAGGGCGAATTGCAGGGGCCATTCCCGATCCGGTTCGACCCGGAGGCGGCGCTGATCCGCGACCAGCGCAAGATCCTCGACATGACCGCCACCAGCTGGCTGTCGTTTCGCGAGTTCAACGGGCTGCTGGTCTATTACACCCATCTGATGTCGTATCGCTGCGCGATCCGCGAGGTGCGCGTCGGCATCGACAGTACGGTACCGGACAAGGTTCTGAAAATGCCGCCCTGCGATCCCAGGGACCCCAGCGCGATCCCGCACGCGGCGACGCCCTATCTGAAGCTCGCCCGCGCAACCAGATCGGTCTCGGTGGAATTGACCTACCGCGACGGCAGCGTGTCGGAGATCAAGAGTTTCCGGCGCTGAGCTTAATATCCTGGATGACAAATCGGCGCTTGCTGCCCATGCTTCGAGACGCTCGCGTCGCTCGCTCCTCAGCATGAGGTGGTTGTGTTTCCACAAGTTAACCTCATCCTGATGAGGCTACGGAGTGGCCGTCTGGAAGGATGGGCAGCAAGCGCCGACCTCACGTCGAACAGGAAGCCAGATCATGGATGCAGGTATTCCTCGGGAACGACCGTCTCCTCGCAGCATCACCACGCGCTGCTGCATCGTCGGCGGCGGTCCCGCCGGTATGATGCTGGGATATCTGCTGGGACGCGCCGGCGTCGAGACGCTGGTGTTGGAAAAACACGGCGACTTCTTCCGGGATTTTCGCGGCGACACGGTGCATCCCTCGACGCTGCAGGTGATGGATGAACTGGGGCTGATCGACGGATTCCTGAAACTTCCGCACCAGCGGTTGCAGAAGATGGACGGCAAGTTCGGCGAGAGCTCGATCCGCATCGCGGACCTGAGCCGGCTTGCGACAAAGTACCCGTTCATCGCTTTCATGCCGCAATGGGATTTTCTCAATTTCCTGCGCGAGAGCGGCAAGCGATTCCCATCGCTCACAGTGATGATGGACGCCGAGGCGACCGATCTGATCCGGTCGGGGGATACGGTTACCGGCGTGAAGGCCGGTACGCCGGAGGGGTCCGTTGAAATCCGCGCCGACCTCACCATCGGCTGCGACGGTCGGCACTCAATCGTGCGGCAGCGCGCCGGGCTCGAGGTCGTGGACATCGGCGCGCCGATGGACGTGCTGTGGTTTCGCGCCGGCAAGCGCGCCGACGAGAACGAAAACCTGTTCGCGCGGCTCGATCCCGGCAAGATGATGGTGACGTTCGACCGCGGCGATTACTGGCAATGCGCCTATGTCATCGCCAAGGGACAGTATGATGCGGTGAGGGCGCGCGGGCTCGACGCCTTCCGCGACGCCATCGTCGGCATGGCGCCGATCCTCAAATCGGGCATGGCCGACGTGAAGAGCTGGGACGACGTCAAGCTCCTGACGGTGACGATCAACCGCCTCAAGCGCTGGACCCGTCCGGGCCTGCTCTGCATCGGCGATGCCGCGCATGCGATGTCGCCGGTCGGCGGCGTCGGCGTCAATCTGGCGGTGCAGGATGCGGTGGCGACGGCGAACCTGCTGGCGGCCAGTCTGGCGAACGGCTGCCCGTCCGAGGGCGAGCTGGACGCGGTGCGGCGGCGCCGTGAGTTTCCGGTGCGGATGACGCAGCGAATGCAGGTGGTGGTGCAGAACAGGCTGATCAGCGCCGCGCTGAAGCCCGGAGGCGCGCCGCTGAGGCCGCCGCTGCCGGTTCGCCTCATCAACGCGGTACCCTGGCTGCAGGGCATCACCGCGCGGCTCATCGGCCTCGGGGTGCGGCCGGAGCACGTCGAATGGCCGGTAATTCAGCACCGCTGACGCCCGCGAGGCGTTCTGTACATGGGGTTGTTTTCGAGATTTTTGTTGGAGGCCCCTGCGGGAGGTGCCGCGCCTCACCCCATGATCGAAAAGCCGCCGTCGACCGGGATCGCTGTGCCGGTGACGAAGTCCGAGGCGCGCGATGACAGAAACACCGCGATACCTGCGAAGTCGGCGATGGCACCCCAGCGTGCCGCCGGGGTGCGCGCCAGTACCTTGTCATGCAGGCCGTCGATCTCGACGCGGGCGCGCTTGGTGAGATCGGTGTCGATCCAGCCGGGCAGGATGGCGTTGGCCTGGATGTTGTCAGGGGCCCAGGCCACCGCGCAGGAGCGAGTGAACTGCACGATGCCGCCCTTGCTGGCGGCGTAGGCCGGCGCGAAGCTGGTACCGAAGATCGACAGCATCGAGCCGATATTGATGATCTTGCCGCCGCCGGCAGCCTTCATGGCAGGCTGGGCTGCCTTCGAGCAAAGGAACGCGCTGGTGAGATTGGTCTTGATGACGTTGTCCCATTCCTCGAGTTCGAGCGCATGCGGAGGCTTGCGGATGTTGATGCCGGCATTGTTGACGAGGATGTCGATGCGGCCGAGTTCGCCGGCGACACGTTCGACCATGGCCGCGACGTCAGCCTTGTCGGTGACATCAGCAGTGATGGCGATCGCCTTGACGCCGCACGCTTTGAGCTCGGCGGCCGCGGCGGTCGATTTCGCTTCATTGCGCCCGACCACTGCGATATTGGCGCCGGCTTCCGCCAGCCCCCGCGCGATGCCGAACCCGATGCCGCCATTGCCGCCGGTGACGACCGCCACCTTGCCGGAGAGATCGAAGAGTTTGGTTGCCATATGTTGTCCTCGCGATTGAGTCCGTAGGGTGGGCAAAGCCCTTGCGTGCCCACCATCGACGATGACGTCGTTGGAGGATGGTGGGCACGGCGCGAAGAGCGCGCCTTTGCCCACCCTACGGATTCAGCGCCGGCTGCGCCAGATCAGGAGCAGCCCGAGTGCGGCCAGCGCCGCGCCGTACCAGGCCCACCGGGTCTGGCTGATCATGAAGCTCGATGCCGGCCAGGCGATCACGCCGGTGCCTTGACCGATCCACAGCAGCCCGATCGCGAGAGCGAGGAAGCCAATTGTCAACAGCAACCTGCGCATGGAGCTTCACTCCATTCCCTTCGAGGGACGTAGTTTGGCACAAAAAAGCCCCGGACACCGCCGGGGCTTTTGAGTTGATTAGTCGGAAGGTCAGTACTTCGCGGCGATCGGAGCACCGCCCCAGTTGAAGCGGTAAACCAGCTGGCTGCGAACGGTGTGGGTATATTTCTCGGAGTCGATCGAGGCGCCAACCGGCAGGCCCGTCGCGGTATCCCGAATGGGATTGGTCGCAACGTCGAATTCCGAGAAGCGATATTCGGTTTTCCAGAACAGGCCGGGCAGGAAGTTCAGCGCATATTCGTCGCCCGCGCCGACGAACCAGCCCTTATAGGTGCGCTTGTCCATATGGAGACCGGCCGGAACACCGAACGGGACAGCGTTGGTCGTAAAGTCAACGCGGTCGAAGGCTGCTTCGGTATAGCCGACCGAGACATACGTCAGAAGGTTGGGCAGAGCCAGCCAACCCAGACGGCCGCCCAACGACCAGGCCGAGCTCATTTTCTCGTCGCCAACCACGGCGAAACGCTGCGGATTGAGATTTCCCTTGAGGCTGGTGAAATCGTAATCGCCGAAGGCGCCAACCACAAAGCGGGCCCCTGCCGCGGCTAGCTGGTAGTCGCAACCACCTTGCACCGTTCCAAGATAACCACGGCCGCCCGTGGTCGCCGTCTCGCTGAACCGGGTTCGAGGTGGACCGTCGGTATAGGTCGTGTTTTCCTGATTCCAAAGCCCATAGCCGCCACCGCCGCCGACATAACACCCGGTCCAGTTCACCACTGGCGCGGACGAAACAGGAGCCTTGACGTATGCCTTGGCCGGGGCCGATCCGTCCCAGTTGAAGCGATAGACCAGTTGGCTGCGGACGGTGTGGACGTACTTCTTGGAATCCTCCGTGACGTCTATGGACGCCCCCGTTGCGGTATCCCGAATGGGATTGGTCGCCACACCAAATTCAGAGAAGCGGTATTCGTTTTTCCAGAACAGGCCCGGCAGGATATCGAGCGCATATTCGTTGCCTGCGCCGACGAACCAACCCTTATAGGTTTGCTTGTCCTGGAAAAGATTGGCTGAAACTCCAAAGGGCGGGAAGTTGAGGTTGAAATTGGTGCGGTCGAAAGTCGCTTCGGTATAGCCGGCCGAGAAATAAGTCAGGAAGCTGGGGGTGACCAGCCAGCCGAGACGGCCGCCGACGGCCCAAGCCGAACTCATCTTTTCTTCGCCAACCATGGCGAAAGCGGAGGGAGCTAGGGTTCCCTTGAGGCTGGCGAAATCGTAATCGCCGAAGGCGCCGACCACGAAGTTTCCACCTGCTGCCGCAAACTGGTAGTCGCAGCCGACCTGCACCGTTCCGAAATAGCCGCGACCACCAGTAGTTATGGTATCGCCGATCGCGAGGGGCGGCGGACCGAAGCCTGAGGTCGAGTTGTCCTGGTTCCACATGCCATAGCCGCCACCGCCGCCGACATAACAGCCGGTCCAGCTGGTCACGGTTACGGCCATTGCTGGGGCCTTCGAATAGGTTCGGGCGGGGAGATCTGCCGCGACGGCCGGTCCGGCAAGTACAATGAGGGAGGACAGGGTGAGCGCCAACTTCTTCATTTTAATTCCTCGAACGTCCGGGCTCGACGACTGGAAGGCTGCAACGCATCGATTCCCAAATGAATATGGGAACCATAGCCGGTTCCAGCCAAAATGCTGTTGCGGTACGGGCACACACCTTGGAATAAGGAACCGGCGACGTGCAATTTGGACTAAAGCAACCAGCGTCGCGACGAAGTGAGCGGCGTGCGCTATCCATGCAAGCTCCATCACACAAAAAAGCCCCGGCAAGTGCCGGGGCTTTCGAGTTGGTCGGTCCGGGAGAGATCAGGTCTCAGCGGCCCCAGTTGAAGCGGTAAACGAGCGAGGTGCTGACAGTCTGCACCCAAGGCTCGTGGGTAATCGCCGTGCCGGTGGGAACGCCGCCGACAAAAGTCGTGGGGAGAGTAATGCGATCATAAAATGCGGAACGATATTCGGTCTTCATGAACCAACCGGGAGCCGAGATGCCGAAGATATCCAGATTGTTCTCGACGCCACCGCCGATGAACCAGCCGTTACGGCTGAAAGAAGGAGTCGTCGAAACGGCCACAGCGCCCGCGCCTGGCAAAAGAAACGACTGGGTGGTGCCCGACCACTCCGACCCGGAGTAACCAGCATTGACATAAGACAACACGTTGGGTGCAACGAGGTAGCCCAACCTCACGCCGGCTGCATAGCTGGTCTCAAGCTTCACCTGACCTTCGGTGAAGAAGTTGGGATCGCTGAGGGAGCCTTTGAGGCTTCCGAACTGCGCGTCACCGAAAATACCGGCTACCCACTTGCCGCCGAATTGCACGTCGTAGCCAGCGCCCACCGTTCCAAACCAGCCATCGCCGCCCATGCGCTGGTCGCGCGTAAGAGCAACACCGCCCGGGAAGGTGTTGACGTTGCTATCAGCCGACCAAATGCCGCCGCCGCCGCCGCCAAAGATGTAGAAGCCGGTCCAGTTGTAGATCGGAGCCATGGGGGCCGGAGCCTTGGCATAACGGGGAGCCATGTCAGCGGCGAGCGCCGGGGCGGTGAATGCTGCCAGCGCAGTCAGTGCGACGACGAGTCTTTTCATGTTTATTTCCCCAATCGGCCAGCGGTCGAAGCTTGACCAGCGTTAAATTTCAATTCCCGGAGTTACGAACTGTCCCGAAAACTATAGCGTGTTCCGTCCAAAATGCTGTTGCGGGGGAAGCACACACGCCGGAAAACGAAAGGGAGAAAAAGCCCGAAAAAACGGCGATTCCACCTCCGGGGAGGCGGAATCGGGCTGTTTTCGGTGCTGCCGGGCGCTAGACGTCCAGCATGTCCTCGCTGGCGAATTCGGCCTTGTCGGAAATGAAAGCGAAACGCGCCTCGGCCTTGGTGCCCATCAGGCGCTCGACCGAATCGGCGGTGCCCTCGCGGTCTTCGGTCAGCAGCACCACGCGCAGCAGGGTGCGCTTGGCCGGATCCATGGTGGTTTCCTTCAATTGCGCCGGCATCATCTCGCCGAGTCCCTTGAAGCGGCCGACATCGACCTTGGCATTGGCGTTGAACTCGCTCTTCAGGAGCTGGTCCTTGTGGGCGTCGTCGCGGGCATAGATCGTCTTGGCGCCATGGGTCAGCCGGTAGAGCGGAGGCACCGCGAGATAGAGATGGCCCTGGTCTATCAGCGGCTGCATCGTGCGGTAGAAGAAGGTGATCAGCAGCGAAGCGATATGCGCGCCGTCGACGTCGGCATCGGTCATGATGATGATGCGGGAGTAGCGCAGGTCCTCTTCACGGTATTGCGGGCCGGTGCCGCAGCCGAGCGCCTGCATCAGATCGGCAAGCTGTGCGTTGGCGGTCAGCTTGTCCTTGGTGGCGGAAGCGACGTTGAGGATCTTGCCGCGCAGGGGGAGAATGGCCTGGGTCTTGCGGTCGCGCGCCTGCTTGGCACTGCCGCCGGCCGAATCGCCCTCGACGATGAACAGTTCGGAGCCTTCCCGGGCGCTGTTGGAGCAGTCGGCGAGTTTTCCGGGGAGGCGGGCCTTCTTGGTCGCGGTCTTGCGCGAGATTTCCTTTTCGGCGCGGCGGCGCAGCCGTTCGTCGGCGCGCTCGATGACGAAATCCAGCAGCTTGTTGGCCTGCAGCGGATTGCCCGAAAGCCAGTGGTCGAACGGGTCCTTGACGGCCTGTTCGACAATACGCTGGGCCTCGGCGGTAGAGAGCCGATCCTTGGTCTGGCCCTGGAATTCCGGCTCCCGCACGAACACCGAGAGCATGACGGCGGCGCCGACCATCACATCTTCCGAGACGATGGAGGCTGCGCGCTTACCCTGGCCGACGCGCTCGGCGTGGTCCTTCAGGCCGCGCAGCATCGCGCTGCGCATGCCCGCTTCATGGGTGCCGCCATCTTGCGTCGGCACCGTGTTGCAATAGGAGGACAGGAAGCCATCGGCGTCGGCGGTCCAGGCCACCGCCCATTCGCAGGCGCCGTGGGAGCCGACCCGGCCGGATTTGCCGGAGAAGATATCCGGATGCACCAGGGTGTCGGCATGAACGGCCGCGGCCAGATAATCCTTCAATCCGCCGGCGAAATGAAAGGTGTCTTCGGCGGGCACATCCTCGAGGCCCTTCAACAAGGAGGGGTCGCAACGCCAGCGGATTTCGACGCCGCCGAACAGATAGGCCTTGGAACGGGCCATCTTGAACAGCCGCTGCGGCTTGAAGGCGGCCTTGGCGCCGAAAATGTCGGTGTCCGGCTTGAACCGGATCCGGGTGCCGCGGCGGTTGTTGATCTTGCCGAGGTCTTCGAGCTTGCCCTTGGGATGGCCGCGCTCGAACGCCATGCGGTAGAGCTTCTGGCTGCGGGCGACCTCGACCTCGAGCCGCGAGGACAGCGCGTTGACCACGGAGACGCCGACGCCGTGCAGGCCGCCGGAAGTCTCATAGACCTTGGAGTCGAATTTGCCGCCGGAATGCAGCGTGCACATGATGACTTCGAGCGCGGACTTCTTCGGAAATTTCGGATGCGGATCGACCGGAATGCCGCGGCCATTGTCCGAAACCGTCAGGAAGCCGTCGGCGCCGAGTTCCACCTCGATGAAGGTGGCATGGCCGGCCAGCGCCTCGTCCATGCAGTTGTCGATGACTTCGGCGAACAGGTGATGCAGCGCTTTCTCATCGGTTCCGCCGATATACATGCCGGGCCGACGCCGCACCGGTTCGAGGCCTTCGAGCACCTCGATATCGGCTGCGGTATAGCCGGCTTCGGCGCTGGCAGCGCGCGATGCGACCTTGAGGGGAGCGCGGCCTTTCGGCTCGGCAGCCCCGAACAGATCGCTATCCGTTTTGGTTTTAGCAGCTGATTTCAATGATTTGGCCATAGCTCTTCATGTGTTGCGCGCGCCCGTGGCGCTGCGAATCGGTCAGCCTGACTATGCCACGGATGAGCTTAAAAAGTGACGGGCGGCGGTTCGTCCCAGAGGAAGCGCCGAAGGTCGACAGGGTGGTGGAGCAAGCCAAGGGGCGATGGTCGGCATGGGCGTCGGTGCCGCCACCGGTACCGCACAGGATCACAAGCCGTCCCGTAATCGTGACCCGGTAGCACGCTTCAGGCGCAGGCGCGCGGGGGGAGAAGCCGTTCACGCGCGGTCCCCGCCTTTGTGACTTGATGTCGCGGAAGGGGGTGGTCTACCTGTTCTTGCATTGTGATCGTGGAAAGGTTCAATGCCGCTGAAACAGCCGGGCAGCTGGGGAAGGCTTTCTAACTATGGGAGATTTTACGCGCGCAGTGGCTGACTTCGTGCGCGACCATCAGGTCTGGGCTGCCCCCATCGTGTTCTTGCTGGCGTTCGCCGAATCGCTCGCCTTTTTATCGCTGGTGGTCCCGGCCTGGGGGGCGCTGGTCGCGATCGGCGCCCTGATTGTCGTCAGCGGCATCAGTTTCTGGCCGGTCTGGCTGGCCGGCGCGTTGGGCGCCGCCCTTGGCGACTGGGTCTCCTACTGGTTCGGCTTCAAGTACAAGGAACACGTCGCCGAGATGTGGCCGTTGTCGCGCTACCCGGAGATATTGCCGCGTGGCGAAGCCTTCGTGAAAGACTGGGGCGTGCCCAGCATTTTCATCGGTCGGTTCTTCGGACCGTTGCGGGCCTCGGTACCGCTCGCCGCCGGGATATTCGAGATGCCGTACTGGCGGTTTCAAATCGCGAACTTTTCTTCCGCGCTGGTCTGGTCGGCGGTACTGCTGCTGTTCGGCGATGTGATGGCGCATATCGCCGGATGGCTGTGGCGGGCTGTCTGAAGAGTGAACGGCGGCCGGCCGGAATAAGCCGCGAGCAGGGGTGTTAGCCCCATTTGAATGCCGAGCGTTGCGTTCGCGCCGGTGTGATCACTTTGCCCCTCAGAACACTGATAAGACCGGTCCGACACGAAACGGGAAATCTCGCGCCTCATCGAACAATCTCACAGGGAGGACATCATCATGGAACTGACACGACGTCACGCACTCGCCGGAGCCGCCGCGCTCGCGGCCGCGCCCTTGCTGCCGAACGCGCCCGCCAGGGCGGCGGCGCCGCTCGCCGACAAGCAGGCTCCGAGCTTCTATCGCTACAAGGTGGGCGATGCCCAGGTGAACGCCATTTCCGATGGCGTGAACACATTTCCGCTGCCCAATACCTTCGTGCTCAACGCCAGCAAGGACGAAGTCAACGCCGCGCTCGAGAAGGCGTTTCTGCCGAAGGACAAGATGAGCATCCATTTCTCGCCGCTGGTGATCAACACCGGCGGCAAGCTGGTCGTCGTGGACACGGGCAACGGCCCGGGCGCCTTCGCGTCGAGCAAGGGCAATGTCGGGCAATTCGCCAGCAACATGGCCGCCGCCGGGCTCGATCCCAAGGCCGTCGACATCGTGGTCATCTCGCATTTTCACGGCGACCACATCAACGGGCTGCTGACGGCGGACAACATGCTGGCGTTTCCCAACGCCGAAGTGCTGGTGCCGGCCGCCGAGTGGAAGTATTTCATGGACGATGGCGAGATGAGCAGGCAGGCCACGGACCGCATGAAGGGCGTGTTCGCGAATGCCCGCCGCGTTTTCGACGCGGGACTGAAGAAGAAGGTGACGCCCTATGAAGCCGGCAAGGATGTCGCCCCGGGGCTGCAGGCAGTCGCCACGCTGGGCCACACGCCGGGACATACTTCGTTCATTCTATCCTCGGGCTCCGACAAGGTCTTCATCCAGTCCGATGTGACCAACCACCCGACGCTGTTCGTGACCCATCCGGGCTGGCATCTGATGTTCGACCAGGATCCGGCGATGGCGGAAACCACCCGCCGCAAAGTCTACGACATGCTGGTAGCCGACAAGATGCGCGTGCAGGGCTTCCATTTCCCGTTCCCGGCCAATGGTTATGTCTCGAAGGATGGCAACGGTTACCAGCTGGTGCCGGCGCCGTGGAGCCCGGTGATTTGACGCGAAGCGTCATTCCGGGGCGCGCATGAGCGCGAACCCGGAATCTCGACCGCACAACCTCGAGATTCCCAGGTACGCTTTGCGCACCTGGGGTCTGGTGCTCCGGAGCATCCCGGAATGACGGGGCACATCTTGACGAAAACCGCGGCGGGCTTTATAGCCCGCGCCATGATCAACGCCGTGACCATGTCGATCGCTCGCCGCCGCCGCACCTCAGCGGTATGGGCGGACGTCTGCGTCTGAGATTGTCGCCCCTGCCGCCGGATCCGATCCGCGGCATTTTCCTTCCTGCAGCGTGATCTGACTCCGGCGGCTCCATCGTCAAGCCGGAGTTCGCCATGTATACGCCCCCGATGTTCAAGCCCGATCGCGCCGCGAGCCTCGCGTTTGCGGAAGCGCGCGGATTCGGTACGGTCTGCGCCTGGGACGGCACCAGGCCGGTCGCGTCTGCGCTGCCGTTTTACCTCGACTATGCCGACGACGGCACGCCGCTGGCGGCGTTTCACGTTGCGCGCCATAACGCGCTGGCGGACCTTGCCGATGGAACCTCGTCCTGGTTGATGGCCGTCAACGGCGCCGACGCCTATGTATCGCCCGACTGGTATGCGTCGCCGGACCAGGTGCCGACGTGGCTGTATCAGGCCGTGCATCTCACCGGCACCGTGCGAAGACAGTCCGACGATGAACTCGGCCGCCATCTCGACGCGCTGAGCGCGAAGTTCGAAAACTGGCTGGCGCCGAAACCACCGTGGCTGTCGTCGAAGATGACGGCAGGGCGTCTGGATGCGATGAAAAAAGCCATCGTGGGCCTGGTCATGACCGTGGAAGCGGTCGAAGGCAGTTTCAAGCTCAACCAGCACAAATCCGATACCGACTACGTCGCCATTGCCCAAACGCAGGCATCGCAGAAGGACGCGGCCGCGCGAGCGATCGGAGAACGGATGGTCGCACTGCGGCCCCAGTTGAACTACAATTCACCATTGGGTGCCAGTGAACCCGCGGATGGAAGGAATGCCCCATGAGCCTCTCCGACACACAGCGGCCGAACGGCCAGGCCCCGGCGACCGGCGCTGCCACGAGGCCGGCCGTATTCGTTGACGGCGCGTCCGGAACGACGGGCCTCGGCATCCGCGAGCGGCTTGACCTGCAGAACGACGTCACGGTGAAAAGCATCGCTGATGAAAAGCGCAAGGATGCGGGCGCCAAGCGGGAACTGATGGCGGAGGTGGATCTCGTCATCCTCTGCCTTCCGGATGACGCCGCAAAGGAAACCGTGGCGCTGATCGACACCATAGGGGCCGCGGCTCCCAAGGTGCTGGATGCCTCGACGGCCTTTCGCGTCGCTCCTGATTGGGCTTACGGCTTTCCGGAACTCGCGCCTGATCAGGCCGACAAGATACGGGCCGCGCGAAAAGTATCCAACCCGGGCTGCTATCCGACAGGCGCGGTGGCGTTGCTGCGGCCGCTGGTCGATGGCGGTCTCATGCCGGCGGATTATCCCGTCACCATCAATGCGGTCAGCGGCTATTCGGGCGGTGGCAAGTCCATGATCGCAAGTTTCGAGGACGGCACGGCGCCGGCCTTCGAGCTTTACGGTCTGGGCTTCGAGCACAAGCACGTGCCGGAGACCCAGCTCTACGCAAATCTCGCGCGCCGGCCCATCTTCGTGCCGTCGGTCGGCAATTACAGGCAGGGCATGCTGGTGTCGGTGCCTTTGCACCTCGACACGCTGCCGGGCAAGCCCGACGGAGCCGATCTCCACGCCGCGCTCGCGAAGCGTTACGCCGGGAGCAAATACGTCTCGGTCCTGCCGCTGGAGAATGCGGCTGCGAAGAACGGACGGATCGAGCCGGAGGCGCTGAACGAGACCAACATGCTCGAGCTCTACGTCTTTGCCAGCCAAAAATACCGGCAGGCGCTGCTCGTCGCGCGCCTCGATAATCTCGGCAAAGGCGCCTCCGGTGCGGCGGTCCAGAACATGCGTTTGATGCTGGGGTTGGCCGACTCGTGAGGGGCGGGTTAACGCGCTGTTTTCGTGATGTGAGGATTTTTCATGGACGAAGACACGCTGCAATTCTATCGGGACAATGCCGGCGCTTATGCTCGGCGCGAAATCACCTCGCGTCAGGCGCGGCTGACCCGCTTCCTGGCGCTGCTGCCGTCAGGAGCGAGCATTCTTGAACTCGGATGCGGCGCCGGTGCCGATTCCGCGCAGATGCTGACCGCGGGATTCGACGTTCGTCCCACCGACGGTTCGCCGGAATTGGCGGCCGAGGCATCGCGCCGTCTCGACCGCCCGGTCGAGACGCTGCTGTTCCATGACCTCGACGAGGTCGATGCCTATGACGGCGTCTGGGCCAACGCCTGCCTGCTGCACGTCCCGAGATCAGAACTGGCACAGGTGCTGACGCTGATCTGGCGCGCGCTGAAGCCCGGCGGGCATTTTTACGCCAGCTTCAAGGCCGGCGAGGAAGACGGGCGGGATGCGCTCAACCGCTACTACAATTATCCATCGCCGGAATGGCTGCGCGAAACCTACGCCCGCGCCGGCAACTGGAGCTCATTGTCGATCGAGGAGGGCAGGGTCAGAGGTTTCGACAATGAATGGGCCGAGATGTTGTTCGTGTTCACTCAAAAGCGTCCCTGACGCCTCGATTTAAAATCACGTCAGAGATCGCCAGGCACGTTGCTCCTCGAGAACTAATTCATCAGCGTTTTTGGAAGCCAGGTGATCACTTCCGGCCATATCATGAATATGGCGACCGTGATGAAATCGGCAATCACGAACGGAAACACGCCGCGGAACACGGTGGCGACCGGGATATCCGGCCGAACCGCCGACACCACGAAACAGTTCAGGCCGATCGGCGGCGTGACCAGGCAGATTTCGGCCATCTTGACCACGATGATGCCGAACCAGATTGAGTCGTAGCCGAGCGCCATCACCGCCGGATATACCACCGGCAGCGTGAGCAGCAGCATGCCGATCGCATCCATGAACATGCCGAGGATCGTGTAGCCGAACAGGATGCACACCATCACGACCCAGGGCTCGAACGGCAGCGAAACGATGAAGTTGGTGAAATGCTCCGGCAATCCGGCGAACCCGAGGAACCGGACGAAGATCAGGACACCCCAGATCAGGCTGAAGATCATCACCGTGAGCTTGGCCGTGTCCAGCAAGGCCTCCTTCAGCGATGGCCAGCGCATTCCCTTGAGCGCCGCCACCAGGAACACCACGAACGCGCCGAGCGCGCCGGCTTCGGTCGGGGTGGCCCAGCCGAAATACATGGCGCTGAAGATGATCAACACCACCGCCACCACCGGGAACGTCCCCGGGATCGACTTCACTCTTTCCGTCCAGGTGTAGCCACGAATTGCCGGGCCGATGCTCGGGTTGATCTTGGCCCAGACCAGGATGATCGCGATATAGACCAGCGCCGAAACCAGACCCGGGATGAATCCCGCGAGCAAAAGCCTGCCGACCGATTCCTCCACGATGATCGCATAAATGACCAGGATCGCGCTCGGCGGGATCAGGGTGGCGAGCGTGCCGCCTGCGGCGACGACACCGCCTGCAATGGTGCGGGAGTAGCCGACAGCCAGCATCTCCGGAATCGCGACGCGCGCGAACACCGCGGCGGTCGCGGTCGACGCTCCCGATACCGCTGCAAAGCCGGCGGTGGCCATCACGGTCGCGACGGCAAGTCCGCCCGGCAACCAGCCGAGCCATTTGCGCGCCGCATCGAACAGCGCCTGGGTGATGCCGGCATGAAAGGCCAGGTAGCCGATGAGAACGAACATCGGCAGCACCGATAGAGTGTAGGTGACCGACTTGGAGTGCGGGATGGTGCCGACGATGCCGGCGCCGGCATCCCACCCGATGATCGCAACCAGGCCGAACAGACCGACCAGCGATGCCGCCAGGAAGACCCGAACTCCGATCAGGATCATGACCAGGAGTGCCGCGACTCCGATCAGTCCAATGGTATCGTTGCTGAGCTCGGTCACGTGCCGGCCTTTCGTTCGGTTTCGTCATTCTCCGCCGTGACGACGCCGGCTTCGGTTGCCTCCTCCTTCGCCAATTCCCGGACGTCGGCAATCATGTGAATCGCGACTGGGGCTACGCCAGGGTTAAAGATCATCCGCACGTAACCGACGAAACTCACCAACATGCGCAGGAACAGCAGCCCGAACGCGAACGGGATCAACATTTTGGACGGCCACCATGGGATCTCCGCGTCGATCGTGGAATCACCAAAATTGTACGCCCGCATGGCGTGGTCCCATGCGAAATAGATCAGCACGCCAATGACTAACAGGCCTAGGACCTGGCCTGTCGCTTCGGCCAGCCACAGCGGCAGGCCATGCAGCTTGCCCAGGAACAGCTCCATGCGGACGTGACCGTTCACGGCCTCGCAATAGGAGATGGCGAGGAACGCAAAGACGGAAATCGACATCTCGATGGCGTCGATGTACCCGAAGATCGGCATGTTGAAGAGCTTGCGGCCCAGGATCTGACCGACGCCGACAAACATCAGCCCAAAGATAAACAGTCCGGAGGCCACGGCCGTGAATCGCTCGATCGATCTCAGGAACCGGTCGAAGCGGTCGAGCGTGCGCCCGCCGGCAGCTTCCATTGCAGGAGTCCAGGTCAGGGACTGGGGCATGTACGCCGTTTCCGTTAGGGTGAGCCGTTAGACATCGAGCGGCGGTCCCGGGATGCCGGACCGCCGCAGCAGTGGAGAAGCGCCGATAACGGCCCTTCTCGCAATCTTGTTCTCGGTCTACTTCTTGGCCGCGATGGCCTTGTCGGCTTCCGCTGCGATGAGATCCAGCAGCCCCTTGGCGTCGAACTTGTCCTTGTTTGCGGCAACCCATTCATCCCACACCGGCTGCCCGCCGATGGTGCGGAATTCCTTCAGCTGCGCGTCGGTGTAGACAATCTCTTTCAGTTTTGACCGAAACATCGGCAGGTTCTTGGCGTCGATGTCATCGTAGGCCTTGATCTGCACCTTGTAAGCTTCGGGCTTCAAATCCATCAGCAGTTTCTTGTACTGATCCGGCAACTTGGCATAGGCATCCTTGTTCAGGACGGTCGCGCACTCCGACGTGCCCGGCGACATGTTGGAGGTGAACCAGGTGCTGACTTCAGGAAGTTGATAGGAGGCGTGCGCGTAAGTGTACGGGAACGACGCGGCGTCCACAGTGCCGCGTTCCATCGCGGTGTAGACTTCGGTCGCGGGTACGCTGGAGAGCGTGGCACCGAGTTTCTCCATTGCCGTGCCGACGCCGCCGCCGGCCCGGACGCGCTTGCCTTTCCAGCCCGCCAGCGTCGTCGGCATGTCGCCCTTGCCCAGAAACTCGTATTGCGGCAACAGCGCAGAGAAGTACGCCATTGCGTTCCAGTTGCTCATGTCAGCGACGAACGCCGGATGTTTCATCAGTGCTTCGCGCACCTTCATTGAGACTTCGAGGTCGCCGAGCGGCAGGAACGGCATGGTCAGCACCATCCACGCAGGGTTCTTGCCCGGATGGTAGAAATTGCAGATCTGAGCCGCCTGGAAGGCGCCGAGTTTGATGCCGTCGAGGTTTTCCCGAGCCTTCGACAAGGCTTCGCCGTAGTGGATCTTGATCGTGAAATTGCCGCCGGTCTTTTCCGCGAGCTGAGCGGCGATGTACTCGACGCCCACGGTAAAGGCCCGTTGCTTGCCCCAGGTCGATAGATTCCACGACACTTTCGGACCGGTTACTTCGGCAGCCTGCGCGACCACAGGGCCGGCGGCAAAGGCGCCGACGACCATCGAAACGTGAGCCAACATTCTGAGCTTCATGGTTTCCCTCCGCTGTGATTTTTTGTTTTGTGTCCGGGCGTATTTCTTCCGAATACTTCCGACGTTTTTCGTAGCGCGTCGTTCGACCAAGAGTCAAACCTGCCGCGCACCGCACGGTTGCCTTGTGCCGATACGTCAACCGCGGCCAGCGGGCACCATGACCCGAAATGTGCAACGCCGGAGACTTCGACAACGAGTGCGCTTCGACGCTGTACGCTGCCGGACGAAGGGCCTCTGATGCCCGCTTTTCAAACTATTCCGAAAATCGCCAGCACCAGCACGACCTGTGCAAAGAAGCCGACGGTGAAGGCGAGCGTCCGGAACACCGGCAGGCCGAGCGTGTAGACGATCAGGTGGGCGAGCCGGGACCAGAAATACACTGCGCAGGCCAGAACGGTCCATTTCGTCGAGTAATCGATCGAGTCGAGGATCAGCACCAATGGCGCAAAGATGATGAGGTTCTCGACCGCATTGTCATGCGCGAACATCAGGCGGTTGGCCCATTCCGCATGCGGCTTGTCGTTGCGCGAAGGATTGGCCATCGCGCCGGTGAGGCCGCGCACCTGACAACGGTTGACTACGTAGGGGATCCACATCAGCCCGGTCAAAATCACTGTCAGCGTCAGCCAGAATATTTCGCGCGTCATGGATTTCCTCGCTCAATCTCGAATCCGGCCCGGGCGGGCCGGAATGAGTATAGCCTGATCGAGCAAGGTTGCGCTACGCGCGAACCCGGACGTAGCTGCCGGGCGCGTCCTCGATCGGCGGCATCGCCTCGGAGCCGACCGGCCGCGCCGGCACCGTCTCGGCGTCGATGCTTTCGAGCCATTGCCGCCAGTCCGGCCACCACGAGCCCTTGTGTTCCTGCGCGCCCTTGAGCCAGTTCGCCAGCGTGGTGTCCTTGATATTGTCGTTGGTCCAGTACTGATATTTTCCTGATGCCGGCGGGTTGACCACGCCGGCAATATGACCGGACCCCGACAGCACGTATTTCACCGGACCGCCGAAGAACTGCGAGCCGTAGAGCACCGATTCAGCCGGTGCGATGTGATCCTCGCGGGTCGCCAGATTGTAGACCGGTACCTTCACCTTCGACAGGTCGAGCAGCGTGTTGTCGAGCACCATGCTGCCGGTGGACAGCCGGTTCTCCAGGTAGCAGTTGCGCAAATAGTAGGAATGAGTCGCCGCCGGCATCCGCGTCGCGTCCGAATTCCAGTGCAGCAGATCGAACGCGGAGGGCGGCTGCCCCTTCAGGTAGTTGCTGACGACATAGGACCAGATCAGGTCGTTGGAGCGCAGCATGTTGAAGGCCATCGCCATCTTGCTGCCTTCGAGCACGCCGGCCGCCTGCATGTCGCGCTCCAGCGCGGAAACCTGGTCTTCATCGACGAACACCAGGAGGTCGCCGGCGTGGGTGAAGTCGACCTGGGCGGCAAAGAAGGTGGCGGAAGTCACGCGCACCCTGCGCTTTTCCGCCAGCCACGCCAGCGTCGAGGCGAGCAGGGTGCCGCCGACGCAATAACCGGCGGTGTGTACCTTCATCTCGCCGGTGACCTGTTCGATGACGTCCATCGCCGCGAGCGGGCCCTGCTTCATGTAGTCTTCGAAGGTCTTCTTGCCGAGTTTCTTGTCCGGGTTGACCCACGAAATCACGAACACGGTGATGCCCTGATCGACGCACCATTTGATGTAGGATTTCTCCGGCTTGAGATCGAGGATGTAGAACTTGTTGATCCATGGCGGCACGATCAGAAGCGGCGTGCGGAGCACGGTTTCCGTCGTCGGCGTGTACTGGATCAGCTGCATCAGCTCGTTCTGGAAAATCACCTTGCCCGGCGTCGTCGCCATGTTGACGCCGACCTCGAGATTGGCCGGGTCGGACTGACGGATCCGCAGCGTGCCGTGTCCGGCCTCGATATCCTCCGCCAGCATCTTCATGCCGCGAACCAGGTTGTCGCCGCTGGAGGCCAGGGTCTCGCGCAGCACCTCCGGATTGGTGAGGACGAAATTCGACGGCGCCAGCGCATTGGTGATCTGCTGGACGTAGAATTCCGCCTTCTTGCGGGTGTGTTCGTCGAGGCCTTCGGCGTTGCGCACGAGATCCTGCGCCCACTGCGTGGTGAGCAGATAGAGCTGCATCACGAAATCGAAGAACTGGTTCGATTTCCACTCCGGATCCTTGAAACGCTTGTCGCGCGGCGAGGGTTCGATCACAGGCTTCGCGGCTTCGCCGGCAAGCCGGCGCGCCGATGATCCCCATAGATCGATATAGGCCTTGGCGATCCTGGCCTGCAGGTCTGCCGATCGCTCGTTGTCCGACAGCCAATATTCCGCGACCGCGGAAAAGGTCTTCACCACCTCGCCGAGTTCGTTGGGCGGCTTATCCCTGGCTTCCCCGTTCTCGCGCGGCTTCAGATAGGCCGCCAGCGCCTGGCCGCTGCTCTCCATCGCTTTCGCAAGGTTCATCGCGAAGGCTTCGGGGTCGAATTTTTTCGGGGCCTGGGTTTCGGTGGCGACTTCACTCATGAGCGGACACTACAGATTCATTTCCAGTTCGTCACCGCGCGGAATCGGCGCGGTGGGCTTCGGTTAATTTTTCGCATTGCACCTGCTGCACTGCGATAGAATTTCTTGGTTCCGACATATTGAGGCCCCAACGCTCGGCTTTGTTGTTTCGGCTTTAATCGTTTCGGGCGACATTGGTTTGAACGATCGAGCCGGATCAGAAGAATTTGACGTTTTGCCGCTGCAAGGCTCATACCAGTGGCGCAGGTGAGGCGGGATTTCCCCAGGGGATGGCGATCAATCGGCACATCGGATTTGCGGCGGCGACGCTCTTGCTGTCGGCGCTGGCGCTCGGCGGCTGCGCGACATCGATCGCGGACATGCCGCTGGTGGGTACGCCGGCCGATGCCCCGGCGCGGCCCAGCGAGGCTGGCATCTATCTTCCGGTTCACGACCTGCCTCCCGATCGCGACGCCGCGGCGATGGCGCCGGCGGAGCAGGCGCAGGCCCTGCGCGAATTGGCCGCCGCCCGGGATCGGCAGGCGTCCGCCGCGGCCAAAAACTCCGCCGCAAAGTGAGCCGGCTGGTGCTAATACGGCTGGCGCAGCCGGGCCCGCGTGGTAAAACAATCCGGATTCAACGGTTTAGCGCGGAATTTGTTCTAAATCATTGATTGAGCAGGCTTTCTGTGCGGAATCGAGTCCGCGGTGCGGCAAGCCATGCTGGCAATTCCTGCGCGACCCGGTTCCGGAGCTATGAGACCCGATGGAAGAATTTTACCGCATCCGCCGTCTGCCACCCTACGTGTTCGAGCAAGTCAACCGGGCCAAGGCAGCGGCACGGAATGCCGGAGCCGATATCATCGATCTCGGCATGGGTAATCCCGATCTGCCGACGCCGCCCCATGTGATCGAAAAGCTCAAGGAAACCCTGGGCAAGCCGCGGACCGACCGCTATTCGGCCTCGCGCGGCATCACCGGCCTGCGCAAGGCGCAGGCGGCCTATTACGGCAGGCGCTTTGGCGTGAAACTCAATCCGGAAACCCAGATCGTCGCCACGCTTGGCTCGAAGGAGGGGTTTGCGAACGTTGCACAGGCAATCACCGCGCCCGGCGATGTCATTCTGTGCCCCAACCCGAGCTATCCGATCCATGCCTTCGGGTTTCTGATGGCCGGCGGCGTGATCCGCTCGGTTCCATCAGAGCCGACGCCTCAGTTCTTCGAGGCGGTGGAGCGGGCCATCATCCATTCGATCCCGAAGCCGCTGGCGCTCGTGGTCTGCTATCCCTCCAATCCGACCGCCTATGTCGCGAGCCTCGATTTCTACAAGGATCTGGTCGCGTTCGCGAAGAAGCACGAGATCTTCATCCTGTCGGATCTCGCTTATGCCGAGGTCTATTTCGACGAGAACAAACCGCCGCCCTCGGTGCTGCAGGTTCCCGGCGCGATCGACGTCACCGTCGAATTCACCTCGATGTCGAAAACCTTCTCGATGGCCGGCTGGCGCATGGGCTTCGCCGTCGGCAACGAACGCATCATCGCGGCACTGGCGCGGGTCAAATCCTACCTCGACTATGGCGCCTTCACGCCGATCCAGGTCGCGGCGACCGCGGCGTTGAACGGTCCCGACGATTGCATCCGCGAGATGCGCGATACCTACCGCAAGCGCCGGGATGCGCTGGTGGATTCCTTCGGCCGCGCCGGCTGGGATATTCCCGCGCCGGAAGCCTCGATGTTCGCCTGGGCGCCGCTACCGAAGGCGTTCCGGGATGTCGGCAGCATGCAGTTCGCGACGCTGATGGTCGAGAAATCTGGCGTCGTGGTGTCGCCGGGGGTGGCCTTCGGCGAACACGGCGAGGGCTATGTTCGCATCGCCATGGTGGAAAACGAGCAGCGGATCCGCCAGGCCGCGCGTGGCGTGCGTCGCTTCCTTGAAAGCGGGCTTGAAACATTGCACAACGTGGTTCCTCTCGCCAACCGGCGATAGATTCTCTTTCAGGCTGTTCAAATCATGGTCGCACCCTTGAAAGTGGGTATTGCGGGGCTCGGCACTGTTGGCGCCGAAGTCGTCCGCCTCATCGAGCAGCAAGGCCGGATTTTGTCGGCGCGCTGCGGTCGCGGCGTGCGGGTGGTCGCGGTGACCGCGCGTTCGAAAGTGAAGAAGCGCGGGCTCGACCTGCGCGGTATCGAATGGGCCAGGAGCCCGCTGGCGCTGGCCAACGATCCCGGCATCGATTGCTTCGTCGAGTTGATGGGCGGCTCCGGCGATCCCGCGCTGGCGGCGATCGAGGCGGCGCTGAAATCCGGCAAGTCGGTGGTAACCGCCAACAAGGCACTGATCGCCAGGCACGGATTGCGGCTGGCGAAGGCGGCGGAAAAGCATGGCGGCGCACTGAATTTCGAGGCGGCGGTGGGCGCCGCCATTCCGGTGATAAAAACCCTGCGCGAGGGGCTGGCCGGTACCGGCATCAACCGCGTCTACGGCATTCTCAACGGCACCTGCAATTACATCCTTACCAGGATGGAACAGGAAGGATTGTCGTTCGCCGAATGCCTGAAGGACGCGCAGCGCCTCGGTTATGCCGAGGCCAATCCGTCGTTCGACGTCGACGGCCACGACACCGCGCAGAAGCTCGCAATTCTGGCCAGTCTTGCCTTCGGCACCAAGGTGGCGCAGAGCGCGGTCTATGTCGAAGGCATTTCCTCGATCGCGCCGGAAGATCTGCGCGCCGCGGAAGAACTGGGCTACCGGGTCAAGCTGCTCGGGGTCGCGGTGCGGACCGCCAAGGGCATCGAACAACGCGTGCATCCGACCATGGTGCCGAAATCGTCCTCGATCGCGCAGGTGATGGGCGTCACCAACGCGGTGACCATCGACGGCGAGGGCATTCCACCGATCACGCTGGTCGGCCCCGGCGCCGGAGGCGCTGCGACCGCGTCGGCCGTGGTCGCCGACATCGCCGATGTCGCGCGCGGCATCCGTGCCAATCCGTTCGGGCGTCCGGTCAAGAAATTGCGCGCGACCACAAAGGCGCCGATGGAACGCCATGAAGGTGGCTACTATATCCGGCTGATGGCGCGGGATCTCGCCGGCACCGCCGCCACCATCGCCACCCGGCTGGCCGAGCAGAATATTTCGCTGGAGTCGATCGTTCAGCGCCATCCCGATGGTGCTGACGTCGGGAATGCGACGAAGAAGGCTTCGCCGGTGCCGGTGATCCTGATTACTTACGCCACCAGCGAGGACGCGGTCTATCGCGCGCTGCAGGCGGTACAGCGTGACAAGGTCATCAGCGGCCGGCCGCAGGTGATACGGATCGAAAAGAACTGACGCTGCGTCCGAACGGACAGCGGATGAAACGAGTGTACGGGTCGCCAGATCCGCAGTGACGTCTTAAGGAGTTTGCCAATGTCGACCCATATTTCGGTTCCACCGCAGTTGCTGCTCGAGCGCATCCTGACGCTCGAGATCGTGCGGGTGACGGAGCGCGCGGCGGTATCGGCGGCAAGGCTGCGGGGCCACGGCAAGGAGAAAGAGGCCGATCAGGCCGCGGTCGACGCGATGCGCCGCGAACTCAACAAGCTGCCAATCGAAGGCACCGTTGTGATCGGCGAGGGCGAGCGCGACGAGGCGCCGATGCTGTTCATCGGCGAGAAAGTCGGCATGAACGCCGGCCCGCAGGTCGATATCGCCGTCGATCCGCTCGAAGGCACCACGCTCTGCGCCAAGAACATGCCGGGAGCGATCGCGACCATGGCGATGGCCGATGGCGGCACGCTGCTTCATGCGCCCGACGTCTACATGCAGAAAATCGCGGTCGGCCCGGGTTACGCCAAAGGCGTCGTCGAGCTCGACGCATCGCCGGCCGACAATGTGCGCCGATTGGCCAAGGCGAAGGGCGTCGATGCTTCCTCGATCACCGTGCTGGTGCTGGACCGCCCGCGCCACGCCGATATCATCGCCGCCATTCGCGGCACCGGGGCCGCGGTGCGCCTGATCACCGACGGTGACGTCGCGGGCGTGATCCATTGCGCCGATCCCGACAATACCGGCGTCGACATGTATATCGGCACCGGCGGCGCGCCCGAGGGCGTGCTGGCGGCCGCCGCGCTGCGCTGCATCGGCGGCCAGATGCAGTGCCGCCTCATCCTCGACAGCGAGGAGAAGCGCGAACGCGCCCACAAGATGGGCGTGCTCGATCCGCGCATGATTTACGGCATCGAGGACATGGCGAGGGGCGACTGCCTGTTCGCGGCAACCGGCGTCACCACCGGCTCGCTGTTGTCCGGCGTCAAATTCCGCAAGGGCGTGATCGAGACCGAAACCGTCGTGATGCGTTCGGTGACCGGCACGGTGCGTTACATCAAGGCCGAGCACCGGCAGCTCGAAAAATTCCACCTCGACTGAGCAAGAGCATGACCGGCGCAGTCCTGATCCGACCGATTGGTGAAGACGAGCGCGAAGCGTGGAACCCGCTGTGGGCGGGCTATCTCGCTTTCTACAAGACGGCGCTGGCGCAGGACGTCAGCGATCTCGCCTGGATGCGGTTTCACGATCCGGACGAGCCGATGTTTGCGCTGGGAGGTTATGTCGACGGCCAATTGGCAGGGTTCGCCCACTATTTGTTTCACCGTTCGACCTGGGCGCCGCACCGGTATTGCTATCTGGAAGATCTGTTCGTCGCGGAAACGGCGCGGGGCCGGGGGCTGGGACGGGCGCTGATCGAGGCGGTTTACGACAAGGCCCGGGCGGCCAGCGCAAGCCGCGTCTATTGGCTGACGCAATCGGCCAATACCCAGGCACGCGCGCTGTACGACGGGGTTGCCGACAACCTCGGATTCATCCAGTACCGCAAGGTGCTTTGAAAGATTTCCGTCATTCCGGGGCGATGCGCCAGCATCGAACCCGGAATCTCGAGGTTCCGGGTTCGCGCTTCGCGCGGCCCGGAACGACGGAGCAAAAAAGGGAGTGAACATGTCCAGTGTTTCGGCAGTGAAGGCGCTGGTGTTCGACGTATTTGGCACCTGCGTCGACTGGCGCACCAGCCTGATCGACGATTTCACAAAATGGTCGGCGAAGCGCGGTGTTAACGCGGACTGGACCGCGCTGGTCGACGGTTGGCGCGCCGTCTACATGGCTTCAATGGATGAAGTGAGAAAGCATCCCGAACGCGGCTATCAGATCCTCGACACGCTGCATCGGGCCTCGCTGGAAAAGCTGGTGGCGCAGTTCGGGATTCAGGGGCTGACCGAGGCCGACCTGAATTATCTCACCATGGGCTGGCACCGGCTGCATGCCTGGCCCGACACCGTGTCCGGGCTGACTCGGCTGAAGACGAAATACATCATCTCGCCGTTGTCGAACGGCAATGTGGCGCTGCTGACCAACATGGCGAAGTTCGCAGGGTTGCCGTGGGACCTGATCCTGTCGGCCGAACTGTTCGAGCACTACAAGCCCGACCCGGAGACCTATCTCGGCGCGGCAAGACTGCTCGGCCTGGCGCCGGAGCAGGTGATGATGGTGGCCGCGCACAACGGCGACCTCAAGGCAGCGCAGACGAACGGCCTCAAGACCGCGTTCGTGGCGCGGCCGACCGAATACGGACCCTTGCAGAAATACGATTTCGAGGCGACCGGCGACTGGGACATCGTTGCCGGAGATTTTAACGGGATCGCCGACAAGATGGGATGCTAGATCGGGAAGACGTGCGCCGGGCGCCTATGTCGCGGCGCCGATGATGACGCCGAACCAGCCCAGACCCTTGTAGGTCTCGTAACCGGGCGTGGCGTGGAACGCGACCAGCGCGCCGGTCCCGTCATGATAGAAGCCGCTGCGCCGTTGCTCCAGCGAAAGCGGCACGCGTTCTGTGAGCAGTCCCTGGTCGTCGGATGCGGCGATCACGCGAAAATTCGAGTCGACCAGCAGCACCCGCGCCTTGTCGGCGGCGTTGACGCGCACGCCCTGGACGATGGCGCGGGCCTGGGATTGCCAATCGAAATGAATCGCCAGCACGCCGATCGGCTTGCCGTTGACCTTGCCGTCAGCCCGCACGCTCGCACAATAGGTCGCGACCTGGGCGTTGGCGAGCAACGGCTGGCTCTCGACATCTCCGGCGACATAGTCGTCACCGGAGCGTAGCCCGCGCGCCTCACGAAACCATTTCGTCGCCGCGACGTTCTGGCCGACCACGTCGAAGCGGTCCGGCCGGCCGCTGGCCAGGATATTGCCGTCGAGATCGCAGAGCCAAAGATCGAGATACACGGTATAGGCCGCCAGGATCACGCCGAGCCGCTCCGACACATGGGAGACGGTTGCCGTACCCGGCGCCGCGGCACAGCCGACGACGGCGGAATCGGTCGCCCACCAGCGCACGTCGCACGTTCGCTCATAGAGGTTGCGGTCGATGAGTTCGATGGCGTTCAGCGACAGGTCGACCATGCGCTCGCCGCGAGATCGCTCGGTCATCCGCTCGATCGAGCTCATGAGGTTGCCGGTCCGCTTCGTCAGCTGGGTTTCAAGCTCCCGCGCGATGCCCTCAACCTGCTGACCGACGCTGCGTACTTCCTGTGCGACCACGGCAAAGCCGGCGCCCTGGGCGCCGACCCGCGAACTTTCGATCAGCGCATTCAATGCCAGCATTTTCATCTGGTTGGTAATGTGCTGGATTGATTTCGTCTTCTCGCAGGCGATCTGGTTGACCTCGGCGGTCAGCCGCGCGATCAGTGCGGAGATATCGGAATCGTCCTCGGCGCCTGCTGGACTGGCCGCTACACTGGCGGTTAATCTCGCTCGATTGTAATCAAGCGCGGCGGACATTGACCGACTTCCTCTGCGTTGCGGCTATGACCCGCCTTCAGCGGGTGGACCGGGAGAAAAAAGCACAAATCGAATACTTCGGTCTTTTCACCGATTCAGCCTAACGCGGGTTTAATTTCTGGAAACCGGGACGGTAGAAACACCAACAAGATCTGCATCTTGTTTCGGCAGTTAGCCGATTTTTTCAGCAATTGCCGCCGACGACCCGGCCTTGTACCATCGGTGAACGGGGTCGTACGTCTCGAATTGTCGCCGGACCGCCTACGGCCCGTTCGCTCCGATTCTCCTCAAGATTGGGGAGGAACTTCCCAACTGCCGCAATTCCCGTTGTCGTTCCCGCCCTTCGCGCCGCCTGCTGAAAGCATCATGACGCTCCCCGCATCCGCATTGCCCGTCGAAGCGCCACCGGCGTTTCTAGGCGTCGCGCGCTCGGCGACAGGAAAGCTGTGGCGCGACCGGCTCGATGCGCGCGGCGCGGCGCGGGCGCTGGCGATCGCGCAGCGCTATCAATTGCCTGAAATGCTGGCGCGCGTGCTGGCGGGGCGGGACGTCGAACTCGACGCGGTCGAGGATTTTCTCGATCCGACCATTCGCAAGATGATGCCTGATCCCTACACCGTGACCCAGATGGAGGCCGCCGCCAAACGCATCGCGGATGCCGCCATGCGGCGCGAGCAGGTTGCGATCTTCGGCGATTACGATGTCGACGGCGCCACCTCGGCGGCGCTGCTGGCGTGGCACCTGCGCCATTGCGGGCTCGATCCGCTGATTCATATTCCCGACAGGATCTTTGAAGGCTACGGCCCCAACACCGAAGCCATCCGCATGCTGGCGGGCAAGGGCGCCACGCTGCTGGTGACGGTGGATTGCGGCACCACCAGTTTGGAGCCGCTGGCCGAAGCCCGGCGGCTCGGGATGTCCGTGGTCGTGATCGATCATCATCAGTCCGGTGAGGAATTGCCGGAGGTCGACGCGCTGGTCAATCCGAACCGGCCTGACGATCTCTCCGGCCTCGGTCATCTCGCCGCGATTGGTCTCGTGCTGGTCACGCTGGTCGCGGTCAACCGGGAACTTCGGACGCGTGGGTTCTGGACCGGCGAAATGCCGGAACCCGATCTGCTCGGCATGCTGCACCTTGTCGCGCTCGGCACTGTCGCCGACGTCGCGCCGTTGATCGGGCTCAACCGCGCCTTTGTGGCAAAAGGCCTGATCGCGATGCGGCGGCGCGATCATGTCGGACTCACCGCGCTGATGGACGTGTCGCGGCTGAACGGCCCGCCGGAAGCCTGGCATCTCGGTTTCATGCTCGGGCCGCGCATCAATGCGGGGGGACGGATCGGGCGTGCCGACCTCGGGGTGCGGCTGCTGCTGGAAGGCGATACTTCGGAAGCCGCACGGACCGCCGCCGAACTTGACCGCCTCAACATCGAGCGCCGAGTCATCGAGCAGATGGCGGAAGCGCAGGCCGAGGCCGAGGCGCTGGCCTCGCTCGGGCTGGAAGACAAGGGGGCGGTGATCGTCACGGCGTCGGAGGGCTGGCATCCGGGCGTGGTCGGTCTGGTCGCTTCGCGGCTGAAGGAAAAATTCTCGCGGCCGGCTTTTGCCATTGCGCTGGAGCCGGGCGGCATCGGCACCGGATCCGGCCGCTCGATCTCCGGCGTCGACCTTGGCAAGGCGGTGCGGCAGGCGGTGAAGGAGGGGCTGTTGATGAAGGGCGGCGGTCACGCGATGGCCGCCGGCGTCACGCTGCGCAAGGAGCGGCTGGCGGAATTCCGCGCCTACATGGAAAGCACGCTGGCCGCCGACGTTGCCAATTCGCGGCACGAAAACGAGCTGTTCATCGACGGCGCCGTCAGCGCGCGCAGCGTGACCCCGGATTTCGCCGTCATGCTCAATCGCGCCGGTCCCTTCGGCAGCGGCAATCCCGAGCCGGTGGTGGCGCTGCCGTCGCATCAGCTTGTCTATGCCGATGAAGTCGGGCAGGCGCATTTGCGGCTGCGCTTCAAATCCGGCGACGGCGCCATCGTCAACGGCATCGCATTTCGCGCGGTCGGGCAAAAGCTCGGCAATGCGCTGACCCAGCATCGCGGCCAGCCCCTGCATGTCGCGGGATCGCTCGCGGTCGATCGCTGGCAGGGCACCGAGCGGGTGCAGTTTCGCGTGATTGATGTCGCCGTGCCCGATCAGGGCCCGGCGATGATCCGATAAAACCAACAAACACGATAACAACGGGAGTGGAAATGACGGGGCAGGTTGAGGGTAAGGTCGCGCTGGTCACGGGCGGTTCGTCCGGCATTGGTGCTGCGGTCGCCGAGTTGCTGGCGCGCGAAGGCGCAAGGGTTGTCGTCACCGATATTGACGATCTCAGGGGCCCCGAAATCGTAACCGCCATCACGAAGGCCGGACACGAGGCCGTTTTCCTGCATCAGGATGTCACCAGCGAGCCGCGCTGGGAGGAGGTGGTGGCCGACGTGGGAAAACGCTACGACCGGCTCGATATCCTGGTGTCCAACGCCGGCATCGGCATTTCGGTGCCGTCGATCGTCCACATGTCGCTGGAAGACTGGCGGCGGCAGACCGCGATCAATCTCGACGGCGTGTTTCTGTCGGTGAAGCACTCGCTGCCGCTGATGCGCCGGACCGGCGGCGGCTCGATCATCATGATGTCGTCGCTGGCGGGACTGCGCGGCGCGCAAACGCTGGCCGGTTACTGCGCGACCAAGGGCGGCGTGCGGCTGTTCGCCAAGGCGATCGCGATGGAATGCGCATCCTTTGGCGACGGCATCCGGGTCAACTCGGTGCATCCCGGCATTATCGACACGCCGATCTGGGGCAAGATTCCGACCGAAGCGTCGGGCAGCGGGCAAAATGCCCCGATCGATCCGGAAGAACGCGCGAAACTGGCGACGCCGCTCGGCCGCGCCGGCCATGCCATCGAAATCGCCGGCGGAGTGCTTTATCTGGCGTCCGACGCCTCGCGCTATGTCACCGGAACGGAACTGGTGATCGACGGCGGCATGAACGCGGGCGGCGCGGTAAGGCAGGGGTAAGAGGAGCGGCGGCTGCCCTACGGTCCCTGCCGCAACCGCGCCAGCACCTTCAGCCCGCCGTAACCGTCGGCGGGTACCAGCCCCATCTTGGTCTGATAGGCCTTGACCGCCTTCATGGTGTCGTTGCCGACGCGGCCGTCGGTGCCGCCGGTGTCGAAGCCGGCTTTTGTCAATCGGGTCTGCATTTCCTGTATTTCGGCGAGCGTCATGACACGCTCGGAGCCGGGGAATGGCTGGATGAAGGGCGGGCCGCCCAGAATGCGGTCGCCGAGATGGCAGATCGCCAGCGCGTAGTTCATCGAGGGGTTGTAGCTGCGCACCGCGTAAAAATTCGGACCGAGCAGGAACGCCGGGCCGCCGGCGACCGGCACCCACATCTGCGCGCCTGCATTGGGATGCGGGAACGGCTGGCCGTCGGCACGCTTCACGCCGGCCTTTGCCCACGACGCATAGGTGCGATTGCCGCTGGAGGATGCGCCGGGTGCCTGCACCTCATAGCCCCAATGTTCGCCGCGGCGATATTTGCCGCGATTGACCAGATAGCGTGCGCTGGAGCCGAGCGCGTCGTCAGGTTTTCCGAATGGCGAGACTTTTCCGTCCCGGTCGTAGTCGGTCCCGACATTGAGCCAAACTTCCGGCATCCACTGGGTATGGCCCATCGCGCCGGCCCATGATCCGCGCATCTCCTCCGGCGTGCTCCAGCCGCGATCGACGATCTTGAGCGCGTTGATCAGCTCGGTTTCCCAATAGCCGCGGCGGCGCGGCTCGTTCCAGGCCAGTGCCGCGAGCGCAGGAAATATCGGGCGCATATGGTTCTGCTGCACCAGGGGATCGCCATAGGCGGACTCGACGCCCCACAGCGCCAGCAGCGTGCCGCGCTCGACGCCAAAATCCTGTTCGATCCGCGCGAACAGCGCCGCGTTCTTGCGCAGCGCTTCCTTGCCGGCGGTGATGCGCCAATCGGAAGCGCGGCGATTGATGTATTGCCAGATCTGCTCGTGGAACTCGGGCTGCTTCGCCATCTGCTTGAACACGGACATGTCGGGTTCGATGCGGCCCATCACCCGGGTGTAGGTCGCATCCGAAACGCCTTTCGCGTGGGCCCGGGCGCGAAATTTGTCGCGCCACTGGTCGAAGCCCGGCGGGGCCGCGGCAAACGCCGCGAGGGGATGCGCGAGCAGGGCGCCGGCGCCGAGGGTCGATCGCAGCAAGGCGCGGCGGGTCGGGGTAAAAAGAGAATCAAAATGGTTCATCGGGACAGTCTAGCGGCGAGGGCGGCGGCGCGGCAGAGGTCAAAGCGCCGCTGGAACTAGCGATCCTGCTGCAGGTCTGCGGCAATTTTGGACAGCCAGCGCCGCACTGTCGCTTGCGCCCTGGCGCTGAGCCCGACGACCAGGCGCCGTTCCAGCGCCTGGACGTGACGGCGGCATCGGTCGAGCAGAGCGCCGCCGCGGCGGGTCAGCGTCCATTGCAGCACCCGGCCGTGGACGGGATGAGGCGACTTCCTGATGGCCCCATCGCGTTCCAGGTTGCGGATGATGACCCCGACGGTCTGCGGGGTCAGCAGCGCCACCCGGGCGAGATCCGCGCCCGACAGGCCCGGATAGGCCCGCAGCATGGTCAGGACCGAGAATTGCGGCGGGGTGATCCCGAGATCTGCCAGCCGCCGTTCCAGCGTCAGCCGGGCCGCGGCCTGGGCCTGCCGCAGGAGATAGGCAACGTGGCCTTGTTCGCCGCGCTTGCCCTTGCCCGGCGGCGGCGGGCAGACGCCGGCGCGATCGGGAGCCGGGCGGAAGTTTTGCCGGCCTGGCGCCGATTTTGACGCGGCGCCCGGTTTTCGTCGTTTTGGCGCCTTTCGAGCCGGGTGCGATTTTGCCAATGCCTTTATCTTGCGCATGATATAAGGGCTCTTATAATAAATCAGCATACTGATAACATGAGGTGATGACGATGTCACATGCCCGCAGCGAGTACGCAGACTTCAAGGCGCTGGCGCCGGATGTCTTTGACGCGGTGCTCGCGCTCGGCCAGTTCGCCGCCAAGGCCGGAATCGACATGCAGCTGCTGGAGCTGATCAAGCTGCGCGCCTCGCAGATCAACGGCTGCGCCTTCTGCGTTCAGTATCACATTCTGCAGGGCGAGAAGTTCGGCCTGTCGGCCGACAAGCTCAACCTCGTCGTGGTCTGGCGCGAGGCGCCGCTGTTCTCGGCGCGCGAGCGCGCGGCTCTGGCATGGACCGAGGCGTTGACGTTGCTGGCCGGCGGCGTGAGTGACGAGGTATATGCGCAGGCGAGTGCGGAGTTTTCCGAGAAGGAGCTGACCTACCTGACCTCCGCGATCGCGTCGATCAATGTCTGGAACAGGTTCGGGGCCAGCTATCGCTGGACCCCGCCGGTGCGGCCGTCAGCGCCCAAGGCCGCGTCATAGCGGTCGGTCCCGGCGATCAGTTCTCGCCGCTTTCCTTTGCATCGAGGCGACGAAGCACATCCTTCGACGACGCATTCGCCACGGTTGACGCCGGCGCCGCCTGGGGCCCGGTCTCGCGTCCGCGTCCGCGGATCAGGCGTTCATAGGCCGAGATCAGGGTGACGTAGGGATTGACCCAGAGCCAGCCGTCGCGCGTGAACACCTGCACGTCGAAATGCAGGTGGCGGCTGGTGCCGTTGGGATAGTCGAGATAATTCGAGACCACGCCGAACCTTTCGCCCTCCGCGAGGAGGCGTCCGTTGAGCACGCCGTCGGCATCGAGGCTCACCGGATTCATATGCATGTAGCGGAAGCGGATATGTTCGGTATGGCTGTTGACCTGCAGGGTCACCGCCTGCTGCTTCGGCGAGCGGATCACGACGCTGTCGCGAACCGCGACCACCCCCTGCTGCCTGGGATCGCATTCGCCGCCGCCTTCACTGACACCTTCACATTCGCCGGCACGGATATCCTGCCCCTGGTGGCCATATCCGGCGGCGCATTGGCCGACGCCGAAACTGCGGGCTTCGCAAAAATTATCCTGCCAAGGATAGCCTGAATTATAGCCGCCGTTATGGCCGGCCGCCTCGCCGGGCTTCTCGCGTGCCCGGCGCTTCATGAAGGATTGGGAATGCGCAAAGGCCGGAGCCTTCTCCAGCGGAAAGCGGATTTGCGAGTAGGCGGTAAAGTCAGCGCGGCCGCCCTGCTTGCGAAAGCCGGTGTTGGCAATGATGTCACCGGGCGGGCGATAGCTGAAATCAGGGGAGCGCTGCAGCGGCCGCTCGGCGACACCGGAAGGGGTGTCCATAAATTGCCGCGAGGGCAGACCGCCGGCGACGCGCAGCGCTTTCAGGAACCGTTCGGCGACCGGATAGGCCTCACGGCAGGCCAGCCGCCGCGGCCGCGGCGTCGAGTCGAGGCACTGGATCGACACCACATAGGGAGCGCCGAACCGCGTGAAGGCATAGCGCACATAGCCTTCCCGGATGAAACGGCGCAGGTCGGGGAATTCCCCTGTCAGCGACTTGACCGGCTCACCCTTGCCGCCGAGGGGATCGCTGATGTCGTAGATCAGGCTCGAGCCGGTGATCTGCACTTCGATCGGTTTTGCAAACGTCCGCCGCGGCATGCCGTCGCCCGCGCCGGGTTCCAGCGAAAACACCGCGTCGTAGCCGGCGGGGCCGGCGTCGAACAGGTCGGCGGGCCCGAAGTCCGCCTGAAAGCGCGCCAGCGACGGGCTCGCCGGGGTGGCGCTGAGCCGGGCCTCCAGAAACGCCGCGGTGTCGAACGGCAGCAGCACCGGCACCCGGCTTCGCCCGATACCGGCGAAGATCGGCGCCGTCACCGCATTCAACTGCAGCAGTGCCGGCATGGTGCGGGAATCGTAGCCCGGCAGCCGCCGCCGGCCGGAAAAGGTGAAGTTGGACGCGACCGCCGGCCGGGTGTTGATCTCGGCTCTCAGCTGGTCGAGGGCCGCACGCCATTCGATGCGCACGGCTGAAACCGACGGAGTCCGGAACTCATCGGCGACTGCAACCGGCAGGCCGGCCGGAAGCAGAACGAAGGGTGCCAGCCAACGCGTGACGAACCGGACCGCTTTCGTAGCCAATGCGTCGCTCCCCCGGCGCCATTATCGAGTCGCCTGATCCTTGGCCGATCCTTGCCTAATCCTTGGCGCGTTCCACGTAGGATCCGTCCTCGGTCATGACCACAATGCGGGTTCCGACGCCGATATGCGGCGGCACGTTGGTGCGCAAGCCATTGGAAAGGATGGCAGGCTTGTAGGAAGACGAAGCGGTCTGGCCCTTGGTGACCGGTTCGGTTTCCACGACTTCCAGCGTCGCGCGCTGCGGCATCTGGATCGCCACCGGAACCACGCCGTGAAGCGAGAGCTTGACGGTCATGTTTTCCTGCAGGAAGGACTTGGCGTTGCCGATCACGTCCTTGGGCACCTGAACCTGGTCGTAGTTCTCGGTATTCATGAAGTGAAAGCCGTCGGCGTCCTCATAGAGGTAATTGTAGTTGTGGTCCTCGATGGTCGCCTTCTCCACCTGGTCCGTGGTCTTGTAGCGCTCGGAAACCTTTACCCCGTCGCTGATTCGGCGCATTTCGATCTGGCTGACCGGAGTTCCCTTGCCGGGGTGGATGTTCTCGGCGGTCAGAACCACGTAAAGCTTGCCGTCTTGCTCGATGACGTTGCCCTTGCGAATAGAACTGGCGATGACTTTCAAGGCTGTTTTTCCTGATATTCTGGCCCCGGCCCGATCCGGACAAGGGCGTCCC
>JAUXWH010000008.1 GCA_030681365.1 Bradyrhizobium sp. | reverse complement strand
CTCGACCTTGGCACGGTGCAGGCCTTCCTGCTGGTGGCGGAGCTGCAGGGTTTTACCCGCGCCGCCGAGGCGCTGGGCACGACGCAGGCCGCCGTCAGCATGAAGCTGCAACGGCTGGAGGCGGTGCTGGGCAAGCGGCTGATCGAACGCTCGCCGCGCGCGGTGCGGCTCACCGCCGAGGGCGCCGCGTTTCTCGATTCCGCGCGCGCGCTGATGCAGGCGCATGACCGCGCCGTATCGGGCCGGCAGCCGGCCCGCCAGCAATTATCCCTGGGGATCAGCGACCACGCCGCCGGTCCCGAACTGGTGCCATTGCTGCAGCGGCTCCACCTTGTTTCGCCGCAACTGGCGCTCGCGGTGACCATCGGTTTTTCGCGAAAACTGCTCGACGCCTATGACGGCGGCGAACTCGACGCGGTGATCGTGCGCCAGGAAGGCAGCCGGCGCGGCGGCGAGAACCTGACCGAGGACGAATTCGGCTGGTTCGCCTCGCCCCGATTCCAGTGGCAGCGCGGCGCCGGCCTGCCGCTGGCGACGCTGGCGCCGCCCTGCGGGGTGCGCGCGCTCGCCATCCGCGCGCTCGACAAGGCCGGCATCGCATGGAGCGAGGCGTTTGTCGGTGGCGGCGTCACCGCCGCGGCGGCCGCCGCCCTCGCCGGGCTCGCGGTCGCGCCATTGGCTCGCCGGATCGCGCCATCGGGACTGGTCGATATCGGGCCGGCGCAGGGGTTGCCACGACTTGGATCTTCGACAGTGTTGCTGCACTCGAACGTCAGCGACCCCGCCAAGCTCGCGGCGTTGCGGACCCTGGCGGCGACGTTCCGGAGCGTGGCCGCGGCGGGGTGACTCACCTCGGGCGCGTCAGCTGACGTGGCTCTCGCGAAGCTCGATTGCCGCGGCACGTCCGGCTTCCGTCAGGCCACGCAGCGTCCGGTCGCCGCTCGCGGCGCATTGCAGGATTTTGGTCGCGATCTGCCGCCGCGCGTCATGATGATCGCTGCCGGCCGCGAGCAGCCTGCACGCCTGTTCCAGCGCGACTTCCATGTTGGCCCGGGTCCGTGAGTCAAAGCTGTCGGCGATTATCATGGTCATTAATCCCGGCGGCTTTCGCTAATGCGGCGGCCGCAGTTCGCCGTTGGTCCACCCTGCGGCGTCGGATCGAAGCGGGTCGGATGCCAGCAGCCTGGTTTCGCTGTGACCGCATTTCGAGCACTCGAAGGTGCGATGCTCGAAGCCCTCAGGCCCATCCGACACCGCAGCCGTCATCATGCGAGTCTGGCAGTCCGGACATCGCGGACGGTGGATCGGCAACAGCTCTGGATCCGGCTTTGAGATGTTGGGCATGAGTTAAACGTAAACCCTGCCGGAATCGGCTGTCTGTCCGGTCGCCGACAGGAACCTTGAAATTACGCCGCACCGATACCGCTAGATCGTCGGCAACACCGAGAACCGCTCGCCCGGACGCCGCAGATTCAGCGCATCGACGCCGGCATCATGTTCTGTAACGGCATCGACCCGCGCCGGTGACGGCCCGCGCCGGCACCGCTCCACCATGGCGGCTACGGCTTCGGGCGGCCCCGCGAACAGCGCCTCGACGCTGCCGTCCTGGAGGTTGCGCACCCATCCCTCGAGATCATGCGCCCTCGCCCGGTGCTCGACCCAGGCGCGATAACCGACGCCCTGCACCCGGCCCCGGATCGTCACCTGACGGATCGCGCCGCTCATCTATTTCCCAAGGCCCAAAAACTCGGCGCTACGCGCCTTCACGTCCGCCTCACGCGTGACACGGCCGGTCAGTTCGGGTGACGCAAGGCCCTTCAGGGCCTTGGGCGACTGGCCCTCACGCAACGCTTTAAGCGTCTCGTAAACCGCCTGCGTGGCGGCGGCGAACGGCGCGTGGCCCTGCAGCGCGATCCGCACCCGCTGGCTAATCAGGAACGCCGTATCGTCCAGTTCGCCCTGGGGATTGCCGAGCACGATCGGCAGCGTGGTCGCAGCCGCGATCGTCTCAACCTGCCTTCGCGTCGTCAGCCCGGTAAAGAACAGCGCATCGACGCCAACAGCCTCGTAGGCCCTGGCACGTGCCACGCAATCGTCAAAATGGGTGGCGGACGGCCCCCCGCCCCGCGTTCCCGTCCGGCCCATGATCACCAGCGCCGGATCGCTTCGCGCATCGAGCGCGGCCTTCATCTTGCCGATGCCTTCCGCGATCGGGATCAGTTGCGGTTCAGCTACGCCGTAGGCCTGCGGCAGCCACGTATCCTCGATCGTCATGCCGGCGGCGCCGGCCGCTTCCAGTTCCTGCACGGTGCGGCGGACATTGAGCGCATTGCCATAGCCGTGGTCGGCGTCGACCAGCACCGGCAGTGCCGAAGCGCGCGACATTCGGCGCATCTGTTCGGCGAGTTCGGTGAGCGTGATCAAGGTGATGTCGGGGTCACCTAACACGGCGAGCGAAGCCACCGAGCCGCCGAACATGCCGAGTTCGAAACCGAGATCCTCGGCGATGCGGATCGATGTCGCGTCATAGACGGAACCGGGCCGAATGCATGCCGATCCCGACAGGATCGAACGCAACGCTTCGCGGCGCTTGCGGAAAGCCATGGGTCACCTCTATCGAGTTTCGTCATTCCGGGGCGATGCGCAGCATCGAACCCGGAATCTCGAGATTTCGGGTTCGGCGCTGCGAGCCGCCCCGGAATGACGGCGTTCAGGCAAACTCCAGAATCAGCGCGTCGACCGCCAGCGTCGCGCCGGCCGCCGCGTGAATCTTCTTGACCGTGCCGTCGCGTTCAGCGCGCAGCACGTTCTGCATCTTCATGGCCTCGACCACCGCCAGGGTTTCGCCGGATTTGACTTCCTGGCCCTCGGTGACCGCGATCGACACCACTAGCCCCGGCATCGGACACAGCAGCTTCTTGCCGGTATCGGCCTTGACGCCGACCGGCATCAGCCGCGCCGCTGCCGCTTCGCTCTCGGTGAAGACGTTGACCGCCACCTCGAAACCCTGATGCGCGAGGCGGATGCCGTTGGGGATCGGCCGCACCTGCATCGCCACCAGATGGCCATCGATGGTGCCCTGCCAGACCGGATCGCCCGGCGCCCACGATGAGACGATATGATGCGGATGGCCCTGCGTGCCGTCGGCGTTGATGAAACGCACCGCAATGCCATCGGCTTCCCGCAGGATATCGAGCGCGATTTCGTTGCGTTCCAGCCATACCGCGCGGCGGCCCTCGCGCTGCACCGCCCTTCCCGTCAGTTGGCCGGAAATCTGCCGCTTGCGCTCGCCGAGCACGTGGTCGATGGCGGCGCCGACCGCCGCCAGCCGCCGGGCGATCTCGCCTTCGGGCACGCGGACCGCGAACCCCGCAGGAAACTCCTCGGCAATGAAGCCGGTGGAGAGGTTGCCGCCGCGCCAGCGCGGATGATTCATCAGCGCCGACAGGAACGGAATGTTGTGGCGGATGCCGTCGATGTAGAAGGAATCCAGCGCGGTCGACTGCGCCTCGATGGCGGCGGCGCGCGACGGTGCATGGGTCACGAGCTTGGCGATCATCGGATCGTAATAGATCGAGATCTCGCCGCCTTCCTGCACGCCGGTGTCGTTGCGAACCGTGATGCCGTCGCTGGAGCTTTCGACCGGCGGACGGTACTTCACCAGCCGCCCGATCGAGGGAAGGAAGTTGCGGAACGGATCCTCCGCATAGACCCGTGACTCCACCGCCCATCCGGTCAGGGTGACGTCCTTTTGCGCCAGCGCCAGCTTCTCGCCGGCCGCGACCCGGATCATCTGTTCCACCAGGTCGATCCCGGTGACCAGTTCGGTGACGGGATGCTCGACCTGCAGCCGCGTGTTCATCTCCAGGAAGTAGAAGCTCTTGTCCTGGCCGGCGACGAATTCGACGGTACCGGCGGAATCGTAATTGACCGCCTTTGCCAGTGCGACCGCCTGTTCGCCCATCTGGCGGCGGGTGGTCTCGTCGAGCAGCGGCGACGGCGCTTCCTCGTTCACTTTCTGATTGCGGCGCTGGATCGAACATTCGCGCTCGCCGAGATAGATCACGTTGCCGTGATTGTCCCCCAGCA
>JAUXWH010000010.1 GCA_030681365.1 Bradyrhizobium sp. | reverse complement strand
ACGCTTGCCAACCTGCCCGAGCATCCACAAAGCGTGCCGGTGAACCTGCTTATCCCCGTCAAGGGCACGCCACTCGAAATGGAAGGCAAGATCGACCCGCTCGAATTCGTGCGCATGATCGCATTGGCGCGGATCATGATGCCCGCCTCCGATGTGCGTCTTTCGGCAGGCCGCACGGCAATGAGCGCGGAAACGCAGGCGCTCTGCTTCTTCGCCGGCGCCAATTCCATCTTTGCGGGCGAAACGCTGCTCACGAAGTACAATCCGGGCGAGGACGAGGACGCCGCCCTGTTCCGCCGGCTGGGCATTAAAAATGCTGGAGCCCGGCTGCGAGCGCCTTAATGCAGAGCCGGTATGAGCAGGCGCTCGAAGCACTGAACCGTCGCGGCCGCCTGCGCGCCCTCGGAGGCCGCAGCGGCCTCGATTTCACCTCCAACGATTATCTCGGCTTTGCGGAATCGCCCGAGCTGAAGGAAGCTGTGGCGGATGCGCTCGCGCGCGACGTGCCAGTCGGCGCTGGCGGCTCGCGCCTGCTGCGCGGCAATCATGCTGAACACGAAATGCTGGAGGAGGAGGCCGCGCGCTTCTTCGGCGGCGAGAGCGCGCTGTTCTTCGGTGCGGGTTTCGCAGCCAATGCCGCGCTGATCTCCACCCTGCCTCAGCGCGGCGATCTCCTGCTCTACGACGCGCTCGCGCACGCCAGCACACGCGAAGGGCTGCACGGGACGCGCGCCGCGTATCGCGAATTCGCGCATAACGACGTTGACCAGGTCGAAAGCGAATTGCGAGCATTCCGCGCCGTACAGGCGCACGCGCGCTGTTTCATCGCCATCGAGAGCCTCTACAGCATGGACGGAGATCTCGCGCCGCTCGCCGACATAGCCTCACTCGCCGCGCGCTACGATGCGGTTCTTCTCATCGACGAAGCCCATGCGACCGGCGTGCAGGGTCCGCAGGGACGCGGCCTCGCGGCGGATCTGGAAGGCGCACCGAACGTCGTCACGCTTCACACATGCGGCAAGGCGCTCGGCGCCTCCGGCGCGCTGCTGCTGATGCCGGAATTGCTGCGCCGCTACATGATCAACCGCTGCAAGCCCTTTATTTATGCGACCGCTCCCTCCCCGCTGGTCGCCGCCGCCGTGCGCGCTGCGTTGCGCATGTGCGCCCGGGCGGACGACCGCCGCACGGCTCTGCGCGCGCGCATCGCGCAACTCGGCGGCCATATCACGCTGCTTGGACTACCAACGAGCGGAACGCAGATCCAGCCCGTCATTCTGGGCGGCGACCGGCGGGCGAGCGCAGTCGCTAAGGCGCTGGCAGCCGAAGGTTTCGACATTCGCGCGATCCGCCCACCTACGGTTCCGGAGGGCACGGCGCGGCTTCGCATCACCCTGAGCTCGCAGCTCGCGCAGGAGAGCGTGGACGCGCTTGGCGCAAGCCTCGGGCGGCATCTGCAGGATACGGCGGCATGAGCGCCTTCATCGTCACGGGTACTGATACGGGAATAGGAAAAACCGTCTTTTCGGCCGGGCTCGCCGGCGCCATGGGCGCGCATTACTGGAAGCCCGTGCAATCCGGACTGGAGGAGGATACCGACAGCGAGACTGCGATGCGCCTGGGCGGGCTGCCCCGACACCACATCGTGCCGGAGGCTTATCGCCTGCAGGCGCCGCTCTCGCCACATCGCGCCGCCGAACTGGAGGATATTGAGATCCGCCGCGATGTCTTGGAACTGCCGAACGTTTCGCCGCTCGTCATCGAAGGCGCGGGCGGGCTGATGGTTCCTCTGCGTCGCGACTGGCTCATCATCGACCTGTTCGCCGACTGGCAGTTGCCTGTCGTCCTGTGCGCGCGCACGTCGCTGGGAACGATCAACCATACGCTTCTGTCCATCGAGGCGTTACGACTGCGCGACATGCCAGTGGCGGGCGTCGCCTTCATCGGCGACGCCAACCCGGACAATGAGCGCACGATCTGCGACATGGGAGGCGTGAAGCGGCTCGGCCGACTGCCAAGGCTGGCCCCCATTGACCGCGAGTCACTGCGAGCTGCATTCGCAGAGAATTTCGATCTCGCCGATTTCCGGAAAAAGCTTTGACGCGCGGTTCGGTCTGGCATCCCTTCACCCAACACGCGCTGCAGCCGGAAACAATCGAGATTTCCGCGGGCGAAGGAGCCTGGCTGACAAGTTCCTCAGGGGCTCGGATTCTCGATCTCATCTCCTCCTGGTGGGTCGTCACGCATGGCCACCGGCATCCGCGCATTGTACAGGCGATCAAGGACCAGACGGACCGTCTCGATCAGGTGATTTTCGCGGGCTTTACCCATCGCCCCGCAGAAGAATTGTCGCGGAGACTTCTCGACCGGCTCGGCGGCGTATTCGCCCATGTGTTCTTCTCGGACAGCGGCTCGACCGCGGTCGAGGTCGCGTTGAAAATGGCGCTGGGCTTCTGGCGCAACCAGGGCGAAAAGCGCACCCGCATCATCGCGCTCGAATACGCCTATCACGGCGACACGATCGGCACGATGTCGACCGGCGCGCGCGGCGTGTTCAACGCATCGTATGCGCCGCTGCTGTTTGATGTTGTGCGCCTGCCCTTTCCGGCGAAGGGTACCGAAGACGCGACGCTCTCCGCCCTGCGTGACGCGTGCCGCGATGGCGGCGCGGCAGCGCTGATCATCGAACCACTGTTGCTCGGCGCTGGCGGTATGCTGGCCTATGCCCCGGATGTACTACGCGAGATGCAGACGATCTGCTGGGAGAGCGGCGCGCTATTGATCGCCGACGAGGTCATGACCGGATTCGGCCGCACGGGAACCTTCACTGCCTGCGAACAGGCCGGCGTGCGCCCGGACATCATGTGCCTAGCGAAAGGCCTCACCGGCGGCTCCATGCCGCTCGCGGTCACGGTCTGCGCAAAGGCTATTTTCGACGCGCATTATTCGACGGACCGGACGAAGACCTTCTTTCATTCGAGTTCTTACACCGCGAACCCAATTGCCTGTGCAGCCGCAGTCGCCAATCTCGACGTGTGGGACGAGGAACCGGTTCAGGAGCGGATCGACGCCATATCCGAATGGCAGGAAAGCTTCATCGCTGAATTCGCGGGCGATAGCCGCTTCACAAATGCGCGCGTGCGCGGGACAATTTCCGCCGTGGATATGGTTGTCGAAGACCAGGGCTATCTCTCAGGCGTCGGCCCGAAACTCTATGACTTCTTCATCGCGCGCGGACTGTTGATCCGCCCACTCGGAAACACGATTTACTTGATGCCGCCCTATTGCATCACGCACGAGGAACTGGCGGGAGCGCATGCGGCGATCCGCGACGGAGTCGGCATGGTCGGCTCGCAATGATTGGCACGCGCATATCGGGCCGTGGCCATCACGCGCCGGCTCGCCTTGTCCCCAATGAGGACATCGAGCGCCGGCTGGGGCTGCAAGCGGGCTGGATTGAATCGCGCGTCGGCATTCGAGCACGCTACTACGCTGCGCCGGACGAGGCACTGACCGATATCGCGCGCCCGGCGGCGCAGAGAGCCCTTCAGGATGCCGGCTCACCCGACATCGGCTTCCTCATCCTCGCGACAAGCACGCCGGATCACCTCCTTCCGCCCTCCGCTCCTCTCCTCGCCCATCAGCTCGGATTAAAGTGCGGCGCGGCCGATCTCGCCGGCGCCTGCGCCGGCTTCATCGACGCGCTCGTCATGGCCGATGGAATGGTGCGTGCGCACGGCCGCGGCGTGCTGGTCGTCGCGGCGAACATCCTTTCCCGCCGGATCAATCCGGCGGATCCGTCGACCTCGGCCCTGTTCGCCGACGCGGCCGGCGCCGTCGTGCTGTCGCCGGCGCCGGGCGCCGACAGCGGCGTCATCGCCGCCGACCTCGTGTCCGATGGCTCGGGTTACGATCTCATCAGGATCCCGGCGGGGGGCAGCCGGAAACCCTTTTCAGGCGAGCTCGCGCCGGATGAGCTCTACATGCAAATGCCCGACGGGCGCGCCGTTTTCTCGAAAGCGGTGGACACGATGGTCGCCAGTTCGGAGAAGGTGCTGCGCGCCGCAGGGGCCTCCGTTTCCGACATCGCTCACTGGATCCCCCACCAGGCCAATCTGCGCATCACCGCCGCGGTCGAGCGCCGGCTCGGGCTCGACCCGTCCCGGACCATGTCTACGCTGCGCGATTTCGGCAATTCTTCTGCGGCGACAATCCCCCTCACGCTGTCGCACGCCGGACTAAGCCGCAACATCGCTACCGGCGACCTCTGCCTGATGACCGCCGTCGGCGCT
>JAUXWH010000003.1 GCA_030681365.1 Bradyrhizobium sp. | reverse complement strand
TCCACTGGCGGCGCAGCGCCGGATCGGCGACGCCCGCTATCAGCGCGATCCGGTCCGGCGCCGCCCTCGCGGCCGGTACGAGCAAGCGGCCGAGCGTGATGTCGCGCACGGCAGGGACCGTCGGCCCCGCCACGTAGGATTCCGTCAAAGCCATCTTTCCCCTCCCGATGCCGGCTTGCGCCGGTGATTGATCCCACTATGGCATTCGGCGTCGGTCGTTGCAGCCTTGCGGCAGAAGAATCTTGCTGATAGTGCGGGCAGAGCAACGCGTGAACGCAACGCGCCCGACGGGAGTGAAAATGCGCGCGAAAACGCAAGACATGCAAGTGACGGCCACCGGCTACGACTTCGGGGCGGTCCATGCCGCCATGTGCCGGCTGGTCGACGGCAACATCCTTTCCGGCGTGTCGTCCGCGGTGCTGGTCGGCCGGGACCTGGTGGATGTGAATTGTGTGGGATGGGCCGACAAGGAGGCGCAGGTCCCGTTGCGCGCCGATCACTTGTTCCGGGTGTTTTCCAATACCAAGCTGGTCACCTCCTGCGCCGCGCTGCTGCTGTTCGAGGAAGGCCGCTTGCAGCTCGACGACCCCATCGAGAAGTTCATTCCGCAGCTTGGCAACCGCCGCGTGCTGCGCCCCGGCGCCACATCGCTTGAAGATGCCGAGCCGGCGAGGGGATCGATCACCATTCGCCAGTTGCTGAGCCACAGTTCGGGGCTGAGTTACGGCCTGTTCGATCCGGGGTCGGTGATGTTCAAGGCTTACCAGGAGCGCAAGGTGCTCAATCCGATGACACCGCTGGCCGATATGATCGACACTCTGGCGGACCTGCCGCTGGTCTATCATCCCGGCACGTCATGGGAGTATTCGGTGGCGACCGACGTGGTGGGGCGACTGGTGGAAGTCGCCAGCGGAGTGCCGTTCGACACGTTCGTCCAGCAGCGGATTTTCAATCCGCTCGGCATGGTGGACACGGTCTTCGCGGTGCCGGAAAAGGACCACGGCCGGCTCGCTGCTTATTATGCCGGGGCCGACCTGATGGACCCGATGAAGCCGGGGCTGACCCGCACCGATAACTCGCCCTGGCCCGGCGCCTTCGTGCGCCGGTGGCCGAGGTTGAGCGGCGGCGGTGGTCTGGTGTCGACCCTGCCGGACATGGTGGCGCTCATTCGAAGCCTGCTCCCGGGCGGCCCGACCCTGCTGAAGCGGGAAACGATCGCCGAGATGATGACCAATCAGCTGCCTGACGGGGTCTGGATGCGTTTTCCGATAACGGGAGAACTGGTCGGCAAGGGTTACGGGCTGGCCGGTGCGCTGACCCTGCAGCCTTCGCCGTTCGATCATGGCGACGCGGCCGGCGAATTCTGGTGGGGCGGCGTGGCCGGCACGCAATGGTGGATTTCGCCGAAAGCCAATGTCGCCGGCCTTCTGATGACGCAGCGCCAGATGGCTTTCTTCCATCCCTTCGCCATCGAGTTCAAGCGGCTGGCCTATGAGGCCGTCAAGCGCGGGGCTGAGCAGCCGGCGGGAAGATACTTCACCTCTCCCCGCCTGCGGGGAGAGGTGAGACCCTCGGCCTCTTCAAGCTCTACGGGCAGGGACGCTCATAGCCGTCGCGGCCGATAAAAGTGCCGGTGCGCGGATCATAGGAGCGGTAGCGCGTGCAGGCCGGCGGCTCGGCGTAATACTGCTGTCGCGGAGCGTATTGCGCCGTCTGGCAATAGCGCGGGGCAACGCCGACCCAGGAGCCGTCGCCCTGCTGCAGGTAGCAGCCGTTCTGGTAATAGCGGTAACCGCCGGGTCGCGGCTCGCCCTGGGCGCCGACCGCAGCACCGGTGGCGGCGCCGAGCACCGCGCCTGCCGCGGCACCGCTGTTGCCGCCGATTGCGCCGCCGAGAATGGCGCCGGCGACGCCCCCGAACAGCGCGCCGCCCAAGGTGCTTTCCTGCGCCGCCGCCCGTTCGACCGGCGCGCAAACCGCCAGTGCGAGCAGCGTCGCAGCTGCGAATTTCGTTATCATGTCCATTCTCCAGCGGGTTTACCAAGTCATCTCGCCGCCAGCATTGCGGCCAGCCTCGACGCCGGTCAAGGGGCCGCCCGCCTTCAGCCGCGCGCCCCAGGAACATTTCGGCGCCCGCGAGGTTATTGGCCCGGACTGGAACAAGGGCTGAAGAACATGTCGGACACCTACATCATCGAGGTCGGCTCGCAAGCCGCCGGAATCGTCGTGCGCGACACCAAGGGTTTTCGCTTCTTCGCCGCCACCCGCCGCTTCAATCCGCTGGAAGGCCGGCTCTTCCGCAACGCGCGCGAGGCCGAACGGGCCGCGCGGCTTCTCGCCAATGGTGGCCTTACGGTCGCGTAACGTTCCTGTCGTTGGAGCCGGCGTGTCCGCCGTAGCTCGTGTCCGCTAGCGCGCAACGGGCATTGATTTCGCAACGTCGCGCGCCACCGATCGCACCAGATTTGCCAGCGGGCTCATGGTCCGATGCTTGAGCGCGATCAGGCCGATCGGACGCCGTGTGGTAGGCAACTCAATCGGTAAAGCGCGGAGCGACGGATGTGGCTTGGGATATCTCAGCATCGCCTCCGGCAGGATCGCCAGGAAAGGGCCCGCCAGCAGTAGATTGTTCCGCAAATAGGTCGACGCACTCACGACCCTGGCTTTCGGTGTTTCCAGTCCGACGCTGCGAAACGCCTCGTCGATGAACGGGCCGAGAAATCCCTGGTGCGTTCCAAGTATCCAGGGTTCGTCGAGCAGATCCTTCAAGCTCAAATGACGGCGGCGGGTCAGCGGGTTATGCTTTCCGGCGATCACGACAAGCGGATCGTGGAACAGAATCTCGGTTTGCATGTCGTCCTCCTGATCCGAGTTCGACATGCGGGAAATGGCCAGATCATCGTCGCGTTCGCGCAGTCGGCGATGCAGCATCAGCGTGTCGTGCACGGCGACGTGAAACACGATTTTCGGGAATCGCGATGATATGCGCTGTATGATGGTTGCAACGAGCGCGGTCATCGGTTCGGTACTTCCAATCCGCACCTCGCCGACAGCGGGATCGGCCAGGAATTCGATCTCCTGCAGGCCTTGGTTCAACTCATCGAAAACAACCAGCGCCCGCTTGAGCAAAATCTCGCCGTAAGGCGTGAGTTGCACGCCGACCGGGGAACGATCCAATAACTGCTCGCCGATCGAATGCTCCATCTCGGCGATCGCGCGGGATACGGCTGGTTGGGACATCGCCAGATGCGCTGCGGCTTTTGCCATGCTTCCCCAATCGGCAATAACCTTGAGCGTGTGGAGGTCACGAAGCTTGAGGCGTCTCAAAACCTGCTCATCCGACGGCATCGGCCCCCTATCAGGTATTCGTATAGCTATATGCCAATATCGTAATTCCAAGCATACCCCAGGCGGATGCAATCTTGAAGTCGAAAGGCGACCTTGAGGAGGCACCGATGAATTTGCGCAACGCTTGTGTTGTTCTCGGATTGGCGGCTGGATTGATCGCACCTACCGGGGCTCAGGGACAGACTGTCCACATTGTCCTGCCCTTTGGCGGCGGCGGATCAGGGGATGCGTTGACCCGGATCCTGGCGGATCAGTTGAGCGCCGGACTGCAACGATCGGCAATCGTCGAACTGCGACCGGGCGCCGCCGGCCGCATCGGCGTGCAGGCGGTCAAATCGGCGACGCCGGACGGCAATACGTTGCTGATGAGTCCGATCGCGCCGATGGCGCTCTATCAGAGCGTCTATCCGTCGCTCGAATATGATCCGGTCAAGGATTTTCAGCCTTTGACACAGGTTGCGGTATTCGAATTCGGCATTGCCGTCGGCAAGGATATTCCCGCCAAAACGCTTTCGGAATTGGTCGGCTGGATCAAGGCCAATCCTGCCCGGGCCAATTATGGAATTCCCGGCGTCGGTACGTTGCCGCATTTTTTTGGCGTCAGGTTCGGCAAGGCGATCGGCGTCGATCTGCAGCCGATTGCGTACAAGGGAGGTGTCGCCGCGCTGACCGATCTGCTGGGCGGACAAATTCCGATGATGATTCATTCGATCAATGAGCTGACGGAAATGCACAAGGCTGAAAAGATCCGCGTGCTGGCAACCGCGAGCAAGGCGCGTTCGGCTTTTTTGCCTGACGTGCCGACCTTCCGCGAGGCCGGGTACGACATTGAAGGAACGGGCTGGTTTGGCCTGTTCGCTCCCGCGAAGACGCCGGCCGATGTCGTCAATCGTTTGAACGGGATCATCGTCGGTGCGCTTGCGAAGCCGGAGATCAAGGACCGGATCCTGACATTGGGGTTGCAGCCGACCGGCACCAGCCCGGAAGCATTTGCCAAGATTCTGCAGGATGACATTGCTCTCTGGGCGCCGGCCGTCAAAGCTTCGGGATTCACGCCGTCGCAGTAGATCTGGTTTTCCAGCACTCGTCGCCTTAACCAGGTTTCACCTTTCAGCCATCCGGCCCGCGTCAAGTCCATCTGCCGCGTTGACCGGCTCCCGGAACCGCCGCACCATGGGATCCTGTCGCCCGAGGTGCCCTGTGACCGGCCTGACCCATCGCCAATCCGAAATTCTCAATATCGCCCGCGCTTTCGGTCGGGTGATGGTGGACGATCTCGCCCGCCGCTTCGAGGTCTCGGCGCAGACCATTCGCAAGGATCTCAACGATCTCTGCGACCATCGCTCGCTGACCCGGATTCACGGCGGCGCCATCATCGCATCCGGGGTCGAGAACCTCGCTTATGAGGCCCGCCGCTTCGTCGCCGCCGAGGAGAAGAAGGCGATCGGGGCCGCCGCCGCGGCGCAGATTCCGAACGGCTGCTCGCTGTTCATCAACATCGGCACCACGACCGAAGAGGTCGCCAGTGCCTTGACCTCGCACCAGGACTTGCTGGTCATCACCAACAACCTCAATGTCGCGATGCTGCTGTACCGGCATCCGCGCATCGAGGTGATCGTGGCCGGCGGCGCGGTGCGTCGCGCCGACGGCGCGGTGATCGGCTCGACCGCGATCAGCCTGATCGGACAGTTCAAGGTCGATTATGCCATCATCGGCGCTTCCGCGATCGACGAGGAGGGCGCGCTCTTGGATTTCGATTATCGCGAGGTGCAGGCGGCGCAGGCCATCATCGCCAACGCCCGCAGCGTGATGCTGGTCGCCGACTCGACAAAGCTTCGCCGCAGCGCGCCGGTCCGCATCGCCCATCTCAGCCAGATCCAGACCTTCGTAACCGATGCGGCCTTGCCGGCGGGCATCGCCAGCATCTGCCATAGCAGGGGCATCGAAGTGATCGAGGCAATGCCGAATCCGGGTGCCGATCTCGACGAGCCGAGCGTCGAGGCGGCTTCGACGGTGACCCGGCTACGCTAGAAACCAATCCCAGCCAAGGCAGCGAGGCGTCGTGTCCCGGGCGCGGTGCAGCGTTCTTCATGATGCACCGCAGAGCCGGGACCCAACGTGACGGGTTCAGCAGGGTCCCGGATGCAGCAGCCCATCGCAAGACGCTGCGCGGCGTCCGGGCATGGGTATCCTTTTCACTTGCTTTCACATTTGGTTGTGATTTATTCAAAAGCGAAAGCTAAATCGCCGAAGTGAATAGGCGAGCGCCGGGGAAGCGCCTTTGGACCAGATTTTCGACCTCGCTATCATCGGCGGCGGCATCAACGGCTGCGGCATCGCGCGCGATGCGGCGGGCCGCGGAAATTCAGTTTTCCTTTGTGAAATGAACGATTTGGCCAGCGGCACCTCTTCCTGGTCGACGAAGCTGGTGCATGGCGGGCTGCGCTATCTCGAATATTACGAGTTTCGTCTCGTCCGCGAGGCGCTGATCGAGCGCGAAATCCTCTGGCAGATCGCGCCCCACATCATCCGCCCCCTGCGTTTCGTTTTGCCGCACCATTCCGGGTTGCGCCCGGCCTGGCTGTTACGGTTAGGGTTGTTTCTCTACGACCACATCGGCGGCCGCAACCTGCTGCCGCCGACGCGCTCGGTCGACCTGACCCGGGATGAGGTGGGCAAGCCCTTGGTCCCCAACCGCTACAGCAAGGCGTTCGAATATTCCGACTGCTTCGTCGATGACGCGCGCCTCGTGGTGCTCACCGCGCGCGATGCCGCCGACCACGGCGCCGAGATCCGCACCCGCACCCGCGCGGTCGAGATCCGGCAGGTGGACGGCATCTGGCAGGTCACGGTCGAGGACACATCCGATGGTGTCCGCTCGACGATCAAGGCCCGCGCGCTGGTCAATGCCGGCGGCCCCTGGGTCGAGGACGTCCTGCGATCGGGCGCCGGCGTCAACGCACGCGCCAAGGTGCGGCTGGTGCAGGGCTCTCACATCGTGGTGCGGAAACTTTACGCCCACGACCGCGCCTACATGTTCCAGAACAGCGACGGCCGCATCGTGTTCGTCATTCCCTACCAGGACGATTTTACCCTGATCGGCACCACCGATCGCGACTTCGACGGCGACCCTGCCAAAGTGAAGGCCTCGACCGAAGAGATCCAGTATCTCTGCGACTCCGTCAGCGAATATCTCGCAAAGCCGGTCAAGCCGGAGGACGTCGTCTGGACCTATGCCGGCGTGCGTCCGCTCTACGATGACGGCGCCAGCGAAGCCAAGGCCGCCACCCGCGATTACGTGTTCGAACTCGACACGCCCGGCGGCGCGCCGATGCTGTCGATCTATGGCGGCAAGATCACCACGTTTCGCCGCCTTGCCGAGGAGGCGCTCGAGCGCCTTGCGCCCTATCTGCGCGGCGCCGCGCCCCGCGAGGACTTAAAGCCCCGCGAGGACTTCAAAGCCAGGGAAGGCTGGACCGGCAAATCGCCGCTGCCCGGCGGCGACATGGACGTCTCGGCGGTCGCGCCGCTGACGGCCGAATTGACGCGGAATTATCCGTTCCTGACGGACGCCGATGCCAGCCGGCTGGCGCATGCCTACGGCACCCGCGCCGCCAAATGGCTCGGCACTGCGAAATCGCTTGCCGATCTCGGCCAGTCCTTCGGCGCCGGTTTGACCGAGAGCGAAGTCCGCTACCTGATGGCTCATGAGTGGGCCCGCAGCGCCGAGGACATCGTCTGGCGGCGGTCGAAACTCGGGCTGCGCCTGTCGGCGGGTGAAATCGCCGCCCTTGAAGACTGGATCGCCGCCAACCACGTTGCGCCGGAGCGCCCCTTGCTGGAAGCGGGAAGGCGGAAATGACGGTTACGCTCGACAACGTCACGCGCGCAATCGATGGCATCCCGACCATCCGCGACGTCTCGCTGACGCTGGAGCGCGGAACCCTGAGCGTGCTGCTCGGCCCGACCCTGTCAGGCAAGACCTCGATCATGCGGCTATTGGCCGGTCTCGACAAGCCGACATCGGGCCGCGTGCTGGTCGACGGCAAGGACGTCACCGGTTTCGACGTGCGCAAGCGCTCGGTGGCGATGGTCTACCAGCAGTTCATCAATTATCCCTCGCTGTCGGTCTATGAAAACATCGCCTCGCCGTTGCGGGTGCAGGGCAGGCCGCGCGCCGAAATCGAGAGCCGCGTGCAGGAAGCGGCGCGGCTTCTGAAACTGGAGCCGTACCTCGAGCGCACGCCGCTGCAATTGTCCGGCGGCCAGCAGCAGCGCACCGCGATCGCCCGCGCGCTGGTCAAAGGCGCCGACCTCGTCCTGCTCGACGAGCCGCTCGCCAATCTCGACTACAAGCTGCGCGAGGAACTGCGCACCGAGCTGCCGCGCATCTTCGAAGCATCAGGTGCGATCTTCGTCTATGCCACCACCGAGCCGTCGGAAGCGCTGTTGCTGGGCGGTCGCACCATCTGCATGTGGGAAGGCGAGATCCTGCAGACCGGCGATACCGCAAAGGTCTACCGCCATCCCGACACCCTGCGCGTCGCCCAGGTGTTTTCCGATCCGCCGCTCAACATCGTCGGCATCGAGAAGCATAACGGCTCGGTGCAATATGCCGGCGGCGTGCGGGCGCCGGCATCCGGCCTTTACGCCGGGCTCGACGACGGCGCCTACCGGGTCGGCTTCCGCGCCCATCAGCTCGAAGTCGCCAGCGGCATTGCCGGCCGCCATGCCTTCCACGCCACCGTGACGGTGACCGAAATCACCGGTTCGGAAAGCTTCGTGCATCTCAACCGCGACGCATCGAACTGGGTCGCGGTGCTGCACGGCGTGCACGAATTCGCGCCCGGCCATTTGCTCGACGCCGTCCTCGATCCCGACAATGTTTTCGTGTTCGACGCGGCCGGCCGTCTGGTCGCTTCGCCCCGCACAGCGTTTTCAAGCGAAGTGGTTGGCGGTTCGCGTGAAGAAAACGCGTCAACAAATAAAAGCATATGAGGGAGATGCCGCATGGCCCGCATTGACCTCGTCGACCTCGCGCATTCCTACCGCGGCAACTTCGCCGCGCCTGAATCCTTCGCGCTGAAGCCCGTTACCATGACCTGGCGGCAGGGCGGCGCCTATGCGCTGCTCGGCCCGTCCGGCTGCGGCAAGACCACGCTGCTGAATCTCATCTCCGGCATCGTCACGCCGTCGCGCGGAAAAATCCTGTTCGACGGCGTCGACATCACGCCGCTGTCGACCCAGAAGCGCAACCTCGCGCAGGTATTTGAGTTCCCGGTGATCTACGACACCATGACGGTCGGGCAGAACCTGGCGTTTCCCCTGAAGAACCGCGGCGTGCCGAAAGCCGAGATCGACGCGCGGGTCGCCGAGATCGCCAGGCTGCTTGATCTTGCGCCCTGGCTCAACCGCAAGGCGACGCGGCTTACGGCCGACGCCAAGCAGAAGATCTCGCTCGGCCGGGGCCTCGTGCGCTCCGACGTCGCCGCGGTGCTGTTCGACGAGCCGCTGACGGTGATCGATCCCGAACTGAAATGGCAGTTGCGCTCGAAGCTCAAGGCGCTGCATCGCGACCTCGATCTGACCATGATCTATGTCACCCACGACCAGACCGAGGCGCTGACCTTCGCCGATACCGTGGTGGTGATGCACGATGGCCGGGTGGTGCAGAGCGGCACACCGGCGGAACTGTTTGAGAAGCCGGCCCACACCTTCGTCGGCTACTTCATCGGCTCGCCCGGCATGAACATCGTGCCCGCCGAGGTGCGCGGCCGCGAGGCCCGGATCGACGGCCATACCATCCGGCTCGACCGCAACTATGACGGCCTGCCGCCGGGCGCCAGGATCGAAATCGGCGTGCGCCCGGAATTCGTCGACGTCGAAGCGCCCGGCTCCGGCCTGCTGTCCGCCACCATCGAGCGGATCGACGATCTCGGCCGCGTCCGCTTCGCGCGGGTTCGCATCGGCGATGCGAAATTCGCAGCACGGGTGCCGCCGGGATTTTCGCTTGACGGCAACGAGGCCGGGCTGCGGTTCGATTCGTCACGCGTTCATGTCTACGCCGACAGCCTGCTGGTCGAGGGCAAGTAATGGACAAGACCGTCAATCACAAGGCCTGGTTCCTGGTGCTGCCGGTGTTCCTGATCGTGGCGTTCTCCGCGGTCCTGCCGCTGATGACGGTCGTCAACTATTCGATACAGGACACTTTCGGCAACAACCAGTTCTTCTGGAACGGGGTCGGCTGGTTCAAGGAACTGCTCGATCCCACCACCGACCTCGGCGAGAGGTTCTTCGCCTCGCTGTGGCGCAACCTGTTCTTCTCCGCGATAATTCTCGCGATCGAGGTGCCGCTCGGCATCGTGGTGGCGCTGTCGATGCCGCGCGAGGGCTGGCGGGTCGCCGCCTGCCTCGTCATCATGGCGCTGCCGCTTCTGATTCCGTGGAATGTGGTCGGCACCATCTGGCAGATTTTCGGGCGGCCCGACATCGGCCTGATGGGCTATACGCTGAACAGCATCGGGCTGGACTACAATTACGTCTCCAACGAGTTCGACGCCTGGGCCACCATCATCGTGATGGATGTCTGGCACTGGACCAGCCTGGTCGCGCTGCTGTGCTATGCCGGCCTGAAGTCGATTCCGGACGCCTATTATCAGGCGGCGCAGATCGACGGCGCCTCGCGCTGGGCGGTGTTCACCGCGATCCAGCTGCCGAAGATGAACCGCGTGCTGCTGATCGCCGTGCTGCTGCGCTTCATGGACAGCTTCATGATCTACACCGAGCCGTTCGTGGTGACCGGCGGCGGGCCCGGCAATTCCACCACCTTCATTTCGATCGAACTGGTCAAGATCGCGCTCGGCCAGTTCGATCTCGGCAAGGCGGCGGCGCTGTCGCTGGTCTACAACCTCATCATCCTGATCGTGTGCTGGGTGTTCTACACCGTCATGACCAATGCCGGCGCAGAGCGCGCGCCTGAGAAAGGAGTCGCGTGATGCATTCGATTCCCGGACGCCGCATCATCCTCTCGCTGTTCCTGATCTTCCTGCTGCTGCCGATCTACTGGCTGGTCAACATGAGCTTCAAGACCAACACCGAGATCGTGACCACCATGACGCTGTGGCCGCATGAGCCGACGCTGGCCAATTACATCCACATCTTCACCGACGAGAGCTGGTATTCCGGCTACATCAACTCGCTGAAATATGTCGTCATCAACACCGTGCTCTCGATCTCATTCGCGCTGCCCGCCGCCTACGCGTTCTCGCGCTACCGCTTCCTCGGCGACAAGCATCTGTTCTTCTGGCTGCTGTCGAACCGGATGGCGCCGCCGGCGGTGTTCGCGCTGCCGTTCTTCAACCTTTATTCGGCGCTCAACCTGTTCGATACGCCATGGGCGGTGGCGCTGGCGCATTGCCTGTTCAACGTGCCGCTGGCGGTCTGGATCCTGGAAGGCTTCGTCTCCAGCGTGCCGCGCGAGATCGACGAGACCGCGTTTCTCGACGGTTATTCGTTCCCGCGCTTCTTCGTCAAGATCCTGGTGCCATTGATCGCCAGCGGAATCGGCGTCGCCGCGTTCTTCTGCTTCATGTTCTCCTGGGTGGAGCTGCTGCTGGCGCGCACGTTGACCTCGGTCAACGCCAAGCCGATCGCCGCGACCATGACGCGTACGGTGTCCGCCGCCGGGGTCGACTGGGGCCTGCTCGCCGCCGCCGGCGTGCTGACCATCATCCCCGGCGCGCTGGTGATCTGGTTCGTCCGCAATTACATCGCGCGCGGATTCGCGCTGGGCAGGGTGTAGGGAGGCAGCCATGGAGCACATCGCATGGATGGCCTGGACGTTGCCGACCGCGATTTTCTTCGTGATGCTGGCGACGACGCTGGCGGTGATGACCTGGCTCGCCGTCGCCTGGCCCGAGGCCGAGCGGGTCGGGATCCTGCGCATTCCGACCACGCGCGGCGACCGCCTGTTCATTTCGCTGATCACGACCGCCGTGATCCATCTCCTGTGGATCGGCTTTGTCGGCACCGACACGATTCTGACCATTCCTTCAGGAGAAGGAATTGAAATTTCGAGCCTGTGGCTCGCCACCGTGATCTCGCTTGTTTCGGCCGTGGCGATTTTCCGCACCGTCTGAACACGCGAAAGAGCAGATCCGGGATCAACCCGGGCTGAAGTTTGTTTGTCGCTGCAACCGGAGGACTCAACATGCGACACTTGGAGAGACGGAAGAACAGCTTTCTGACCATGACCAGCCGGGCTGTGCTGATCGCCGCGTCAGTTGCCATCGCCTCGCCCACCCTGGCGGACGATGCGGTCAACCAGAGATGGATCGACAGCGAATTCCAGCCCTCGACGCTGTCGAAGGCCGATCAGCTGAAGGAGCTGCAATGGTTCGAGAAGGCGGCCCAGCCCTTCAAGGGCATGGAAATCAACGTCGTGTCGGAAACCATCACGACGCACGAATACGAATCCAAGACCCTTGCCAAGGCCTTCAGCGAAATCACCGGCATCAAGATCAAGCACGACCTGATCCAGGAAGGCGACGTGGTCGAGAAGCTGCAGACCCAGATGCAGTCCGGCAAGAATGTCTATGACGGCTGGATCAACGATTCCGACCTGATCGGCACGCATTTCCGGTACGGCCAGACCGTGATCCTGTCGGACTACATGACCGGCGAAGGCAAGGACGTCACCAATCCGATGCTCGACGTCGACGACTTCATCGGCAAGTCGTTCACCACGGGACCGGACGGCAAGCTCTACCAGCTGCCCGACCAGCAGTTCGCGAACCTCTATTGGTTCCGCTACGACTGGTTCTCCAATCCGGAGTACAAGGCCAAATTCAAGGCCAAGTACGGCTACGACCTCGGCGTCCCCGGGAACTGGTCGGCCTATGAGGACATCGCCGAATTCTTTACCAACGACATCAAGGAGATCAACGGCGTCAAGGTCTATGGCCACATGGACTATGGCAAGAAGGATCCGTCACTGGGATGGCGGTTCACCGACGCGTGGCTGTCGATGGCCGGCAACGGCGACAAGGGCATCCCGAATGGACTGCCGGTCGATGAATGGGGCATCCGGATGGAAGGCTGCCGTCCGGTCGGATCCTCCGTCGAACGCGGCGGCGACACCAACGGTCCGGCGGCGGTCTACTCGATCACCAAATACCTCGACTGGATGAAGAAGTATGCCCCGCCGCAGGCGCAAGGCATGACCTTCTCCGAAGCAGGTCCGGTGCCGGCGCAAGGCGCGATCGCGCAGCAGATCTTCTGGTACACCGCCTTCACCGCCGACATGGTGAAGCCGGGCATCCCGGTCGTGAACGCGGATGGCACGCCGAAATGGCGCATGGCGCCGTCGCCGCACGGCTCCTACTGGAAGGAGGGCATGAAGCTCGGCTATCAGGACGCCGGCTCCGCCACGCTGCTGAAGTCGACGCCGCCGGATCGCCGCAAGGCGGCCTGGCTCTATCTGCAGTTCATCAACTCCAAGACGGTTTCCCTGAAGAAGAGCCATGTCGGTCTCACCTTCGTCCGGGAATCCGATATCTGGGACAAGTCGTTCACCGAGCGCGCGCCGAAGCTCGGCGGCCTGATCGAGTTCTACCGCTCGCCCGCGCGCGTGCAGTGGACCCCGACCGGCAACAACGTGCCGGACTATCCGAAGCTGGCGCAACTGTGGTGGCAGAACATCGGCGATGCGTCGTCCGGTGCGAAGACGCCGCAGGCGGCGATGGACGCGCTGGCGGCGGCCCAGGACTCGATCCTGGAGCGGCTCGAGAAATCCGGCGTGCAGGGCGCCTGCGGGCCGAAGATGAACAAGAAGGAGAAGCCGGAATTCTGGTTCGCCAAGGCCGAGAAGGACAAGACCATCGCGCCGCAGCGCAAGCTGGCGAACGAGAAGCCGAAGGGCGAAACCATCGACTACGACGCCCTGATCAAGTCGTGGCCGGCCACCCCGCCGAAGCGCGCTGAGGCGAAATGAGCTGTGTCCCGGACGCGATGCGGCGCGCTTGCGCCGCTTCGCAAAGCCGGGACCCACGCCTTGTAGCGATGGCCCCCGGATCAGCAGCGCACCGCTCCGCGCTGCGCCGTGTCCGGGCAACGCCAAGCGAACAAGGGCCGGGAGCGATCCCGGCCCTTTTTTCGTCATTGCGAGCGCAGCGAAGCAATCCATCTTTCGCCAACAAGCGAAGGTGGATTGCTTCGTCGCAAGCGCTCCTCGCAATGACGGCCGAGAGAGCGTCGGTCCTTATTGCGCTGCCACCGCCTCGCCCAGCACCGGATAATCCGTATACCCCTTGGCGCCGCCGCCGTAGAATGTCGCCTTGTCGAACGCGTTCAGTGGCGCGCCCTGCTTCAGTCGCTCGACCAGGTCGGGATTGGAGATGAACGGCTTGCCGAAGGCGATCAGGTCGGCGGCATCCGCCGCCAGCACTTTTGTGGCAAGCTCGAAATCGTAGCCGTTGTTGGCGACATAGGCGCCCTTGAATCGCTTGCGCAAGGAGGCGTAGTCGAACGGCGCAATGTCGCGCGGCCCGCCGGTGGCGCCTTCGATGACGTGGATATAGACCAGCTTCAGCGCGTTGAGCTGATCGCCGATATGATCGAACAGCGGCTGCGGATTGGAGTCGGAAACATCGTTGGCGGGGGTGACCGGCGAAATGCGGATGCCGGTGCGTTCGGGGCCGACCTCGGCCGTGACCGCTTTTGAGATCTCCAGCATCAGCTTGGCGCGGTTCTCGATCGAGCCGCCATAGGCGTCGGTGCGCTTGTTGGTGCCGTCCTTGGCGAACTGGTCGAGCAGATAGCCGTTGGCGCCGTGGATTTCGACGCCATCGAAGCCGGCCGCCAGCGCATTCGCAGCGCCGCGCCTGAAATCCTCGATGATCCCGGGGATCTCCGAAAGCGCCAGCTCGCGCGGCTCGGAAACGTCGGCGAAGGTGCCGTTGACAAAGGTCTTGCCCTTGGCGCGGATCGCCGAGGGCGCGACCGGGGCGCCGCCGTCAGGCTGCAGCGAGGTGTGCGAGATGCGGCCGACATGCCAGAGCTGGATGAAGATGCGCCCGTTGCGCTCGTGCACGCGATCGGTGACCTTGCGCCAGCCCGCGACCTGTTCCTTCGAATAGATGCCGGGCGTGTCCTGATAGCCCTGGCCCTGCTGCGAGACCTGGCTCGCTTCGGTCACCAGCAGGCCCGCCGAGGCGCGTTGGCCGTAATATTCAACCGCCAGCGGGCTGGGCACCATGCCGGGAGGGACCGCCCGGTTGCGAGTCAAGGGCGCCATCACAAGACGGTTGGGAAGCGTAATGGGCCCAAGCTTGTAGGGCTCGAACAGTTTGGTCGGGGTGCTCATTTTTTGATCCGGTACATTGCAGATGGGATGGAGGTGGGCATTGCCGGCGGGCCTGGCAATGCCGCGAGGCCGTCCGTCTACGGCATTCCTCTCATGGTTCGAGACGGCGCAGGAGCGCCTCCTCACCATGGGCGCTCGAAACTTCAGCTAAACCCCGAGAAAATCCCGCTTGCCGATTTCGACGCCGTTGTGGCGCAGGATGTCGTGGGCGGTGACGGCGTGGAAGTAGAAGTTCGGCAGCGAGAAGTGGCTGAGGAATTGCTGGCCCTTCATGGTGGTGGTCTTGTCGGGTCCTGTCGGAAACGTCACGTCGCGGGTTTCGGCGCCGTCGAATTGCGCTGGCTTGAAGGCCTTCACATAGTCGATGGTGTTGGCGAGCCGCGCCTTCAATTCGTCAAAGCTCTTTTCGGTGTCGGGAATCGAAGGCACTTCGCTGTGGGTGAGGCGCGCGCAGCCCTTGGTGGCGAAGTCGCAGGCGAGCTGGATCTGCCGGCTCAGCGGCAGCATGTCCGGATAGAGCCGGGCGCCGAGCAGCACCTCGGGCTGGATTTTCTTCGCCGTGCAGTGCGCCTCGGCCTTGCCGAGAATACCGGTGAGGCTGTTGAGAATCTGCAGGTACGCGGCAACGGAAGCGTCGTGGAAAGACATCTGAGCTCTTTTCGTGTTTTGGAACAAAGTCGGGTGCGGAGGACGTTCTGCACGAAGTGGGGCGTCGGCAGACGAAATACAACGGTTGACGTGCGCGCGCGCTAGCGGATCGATGACGGTCCGGGCGCCGCGGGCATGCGCGGTGCGGCGGGCACCCCGCGCATCCGCGCCAGCAATTCAGCGGTCGGCCAGGAATCCGCGGGCAGGCCGTATTTGATCTGCATGGTCTTGACCGCGGTGCGGCTGAGCTGCCCCATGATGCCGTCGATCTTGCCGACATCGAATCCTGCGCGCACCAATAGCCGCTGCAGCTCGCGCAGCTCGTTGAACGAGAGTTGCGCGACCGGCGCCGAGGGACGCTGCATCGGCGGCGCCCCGGCGATGCGGGTGGCGAGATAGCCGGCGGTGGTCGAATAGATCAGCGAGTTGTTCCACTCGGTATAGGCGGCGAAATTGGGGTAGGCGAGGAACGCCGGTCCATGGCGGCCCATCGGCAACAGCAGCGACGCCGGCAGGCTGTCGTTCGGCAGTGCCCTGCCGTCGGGATAGGTGACGCCGAACTGCGTCCATTTCGAGCGCGGATGCTTGATGGTCAGGTCGGCCTGATCCCAGGGGAGGTTCTGCGGCACCCGCACCTCCTGCAGCCAGGGCTCGCCGCGCCGCCACTTCAGGCCATTGGCGATGTAGTTCGCGGTCGAGCCGATCACGTCTTCCGCGCTGCGCAGCATGTCGCGATGGCCGTCGCCGTCGTAGTCGACCGCGTAGTTGAAGTAATGCGTGGGCAGAAACTGGGTCTGGCCGAGTTCGCCGGCCCAGGAGCCGATCATCTCGTCCGGCGAAAGATCGCCGCGGTCGATGATCTTGAGCGCGGCGATGGTTTCCTTCTGGAACATCTCGGAGCGGCGGCAGTCATAGGCCAGCGACACCAGCGAGCGCAGCGTCGGCAGCTTGCCCATGTTGGCGCCGAAATCGCTCTCCAGTCCCCAGAACGCCGCGATCACCTCCGGCGGCACGCCAAACTCCTTCTCGGCGCGGGCAAACGCCGCGGCATGGGTTTTGATTTTCTTCTGTCCGTGCTGCATCCGGTACACGGCGGCCATCCGCGCCGCGAACTCCGTGAATACCTGCCCGAAGACACGCTGGCCGCGGTCGCGATTGACAATGCCCTGATCGTAGACCAGCTCCGGCGATGCTTGCGCCAGCGCCCGCTGCGATACCCCGGCGGCGATCGCCTGCTGCTTGAGGTCGGCGAGAAAGCGGTCGAACGACATGCCGCCATGACACGCCGCGCCGCCGCGCGGGGCGGGGGCCGTGGCGGGTTTGGCCGGGGCAGTTGGCCTGGGCGAGCTTGCGGCAGGTTGAGCCGATGCGGATTGCGGCCCTACCAGCAGCGCCAATGAAATTGCGCCGAGGAAAAATCGTATCGTTGAAAATTTTCGCATGCGGACGCCGCTTCTTTCTTACCCTCCCCTGGAGGGGGAGGGTCGTTTCGTATCGAGCGAAGCGCGATGCGAAACAGGGTGGGGTGATCTCTCAACTCGCGCACCGTTCGAGGGGAGAGATCGTCACCCCACCCCGCCGCGCGTTGCACGCGCGACGACCCTCCCCCTTCAGGGGAGGGTAAAGACAGCGCGCATGTTCGAACGCGAACGAGGCCACGTGGCAGGCGTTCTCGTCAAGGATCAATCTGCGGATGACATCGGCCGGCGGATTCGTCCGGCGTCCCTCAGGACGGCGAGGCCGGCTTGCGCGACGCCGATGCCGCCTCGCCGAGGCTTGCGACGACGACGAGGCGCTTGACCTCGCCATTCTGGAACGCGGTCAGGAATTTATCGTAGTTCTTGAACGATACGCAGCCGTTCGAATCGCCGTTGGGGCCGAGCAGGTAGCTGTGCGTCAGCAATCCGTCGCGGCCCAGCGTCGCGCTGGCGTCCTGAGGGATCATGCGTAGCGCCTTGACGCCGTGAAACAGCCGCTCGCGCGGTTTCAGATCATAGACATTGGGCGGCGTCGGGCCGACATCGCGTTCGCCGACATATCTTGGATCATCCATCAGGGCGCCCATGCCGGAATGCGCTTCGAGCCTGGCGCCGTTCGGCATGTAAACGGTGCGCGCGGAAATGTCATATACGGCGGTGAGGCTGTCGTAGCCAAGCGCCGCGAGGTCCGGCCCGTTGCCGGACAGGCCCCCATTGGGTGGCAGCGACGCCAGCGTGAGACGCGCCGGCAGCAGGTCGGAGAGTTTCTGCAGCCATGTGCGATCGTCGCGTCGCGCGGCGGGAGCTGTGATGCTCGGCGCGAGCGCCATCGCAACCGGGCGGGGTCTTGGAAGCGGAACGGCTATCGCCGATGGCGCGGGATCGGCGGGTTCTACAGCCGGGCCCGCCTGCCAGTTCCCTACCTTCAGACTTTCCGCCAGCCGGCGCCTCGCCTGTTCGCGTTCGGCCTGGATTTGCTCCGACAGGGAGCCGTCAGGGAAACGCTGGGCAAAGTCCGGTTCGGATGAGCCGGACGCCGGGTCCGGCTGAAAACGATCGTCGAACGACGAAGCATGGACCGCGTCGGCAGAGGAAGAATCTGGAATCCAGATAACGGGATTGAGGCCGCCGATCCAGGCCGCTGCCGCTGCCAGCGACAGCGCGGCAATACCCGGCGCGAGCCTGCTGACGAACAGCATGCTGTATCGCGACCAGGGCTTGCCGGCGGTCGTTGCAGTGTAGGTCATCCGCTCCCCGGATTCGACGCCTTGAATCTTGCCCCGCCAAGGTCGTCGAAACCGGCGCCATGATGGGGGGCTGACTGCGGCATAATATGGGCGGGCGCTGATCCGCGCCATCCGGCCGGCGCAAGCCCTTCCGTCGCATGGGAGCCCGCCGCCCGAGCGGGTCCCGGAGGCTGTTCCAATCGGCTTTGCGCGTGTAGGCTCCCCCCCGTCCTGCAGGGGCCTGACAAGGCGAGCTAATCGCCGGCGGCCGGCAGATGAGGGAACGAAACGAGATGACGGAACTCCGATATCTAGCGCCTGAAACACTCGACGAAGCCATCAAGGCCTTTGCGTCCGCCGGAAGCGCCGGGCGTATCCTCGCAGGCGGCACCGATTTGCTGGTCCAGATGCGTTCCGGCGCGGTGAAGCCGGGCGTGATCGTCGATATCAAGAAAATCGCCGAAATGACCGCGATCGAGCAAACTGCCGATGGCGGTTTTCGCATCGGCGCCGCCGTTCCGGGCGCGGTGCTGGCTGAACACCCCCGTTTCGGCAAAGTCTGGCCCGGCGTGCTGGAGGCGATCAACCTGATCGGCTCCACGCAGGTTCAGGGCCGCGCCTCGGCGGGCGGCAATCTGTGCAACGGCTCGCCGGCCGGCGACAGCGTGCCGGCGTTGGTCGCCGCCGGCGCCGTCGCCACGCTGCAGGGCCCCAACGGCCGCCGCGAGATGAAGGTGGAAGACGTACCGGCCGGTCCGGGCCGTACCAACCTCGAGCCGGGCGAGATCCTGGTCAGCTTCACGCTGCCGCCGCGTCTAAAGGGTTCAGGCGACGCCTATCTGCGCATGATCCCACGCACCGAAATGGACATCGCCGTGGTCGGCGTCGGCGTCAGCCTCACCATCAAGGACGGCGTCTGCACCGCCGCGCGCGTCGGCCTCGGCGCTGTCGCGCCGACCGTGCTGCTGGTCGAGGCGGCCGCCAAGGCGCTCGTCGGCAGCAAGCTCGACGACGCGGCGCTGAATGCCGCGGCCGCCGCCTGTTCCGCCGCCTGCCGTCCGATCGACGACAAGCGCGGCACCATCGTCTACCGCACCAAGGTTGCCGGCGTGCTGCTCAAGCGCACGGCCCTGATCGCCGCCAAGCGCGCCAAAGAAATTTGAGTTTGGGGAAATTGAGAAAATGGCAAAGCTGCACGTTTCCACCACCATCAACGGCGAGCCGATGGAGTTTCTCTGCGAGCCGTCCGATACCATGCTCGACGCGCTGCGCGGCCCGCTCGGTCTGACCGGCTCCAAGGAAGGCTGCGCCTCCGGCGATTGCGGCGCCTGCAGCATCACGCTGGACGACCGGCTGGTCTGTTCCTGCCTGATGCTCGCGGTCGAGGCCGAGGGCCACGAGTTGCAAACCATCGAGGGCATGGCGCACGGCGACAAGCTGCATCCGCTGCAGCAGAAATTCCTGGAAATGGCGGCCCTGCAATGCGGCATTTGCACCTCGGGCATGCTGGTCGCCTCCGATGCGCTGCTGCGCAAGAATTCGAAGCCGAGCGAGGAGGAGGTGCGGTTCTGGCTGGCCGGCAATCTCTGCCGTTGCACCGGTTACGACAAGATCGTGCGGGCGGTGATGGAAACCGCCGATGAAATGCGGGAGGCAGCGCAATGAACGTCGTTACCAACAACAAGTGGATCGGTGAACGCACGATCAGGCCCGATGGCGCCGACAAGGTGACGGGACGCGCGGCGTTCGCCGCCGATACCAACATGCCCGGCATGATCTGGGGCAAGGTCAAGCGCAGCCCGCATCCGCATGCCCGCATCAAGTCGATCGATACCTCGAAGGCGGAGGCGCTGCCTGGCGTCAAGGCGGTGGTGTCGGCGCGCGACATCGTCGATTTCCCGATCGACAAGTCGGTGATGCTCGGCATTCAGGACATGCGCTGGATGTGCCGCAACGTGATGGCGCGCGAGAAGGCGCTGTTTCCCGGTCATCCGGTCGCGGCGGTGGCCGCCACGTCAGAGGCGATCGCGGCAAAAGCCTGCGAGCTGATCGAGGTGGAATACGAAGTGCTGCCATGGGTGATCGAGATCGACGACGCGATCGCGCCGGATGCGCCGATCCTGCACGACTTCATGAAATTCGAGGGCAAGCCCTCCAACATCGGCGGCCGGCTCGAAGTCAAGAAGGGCGACGTGGCCGAAGGTTTTGCCCAGGCCGACGTGGTGATCGAGCGCACCTTCACCACCCGCCCGGTGCATCAGGGCTATATCGAACCGCATGCCTGCCTCGTCAGCGTGGGCGCCGACAACAAGACCACGATCTGGAGCTCGAGCCAGGGCCAGTTCATGGTGCGCGCGATGACGGCATACCTCACCGGCATCCCGCAGAGCGACATCCGCGCCATCCCCGCCGAAATTGGCGGTGGGTTCGGCGGCAAGACCATCGTCTATCTGGAGCCGCTGGCGACCCTGCTGGCGAAAAAATCCGGCCGTCCCGTGAAAATGGTAATGACCCGCGAGGAAGTGATGCGGGCGACCGGACCCACCTCCGGCTCGAAGAGCACCGTGAAAATCGGCGCGAAAAAGGACGGCACCATCGTCGCGGCGCAAGGCACCTTCTATTTGCAGGCCGGCGCGCTGCCGGGCTCGCCGATCCGCGGCGCGGTCGGCTGCAGCTTCTCGCCCTACGATATTCCGCATGTGCTGTCGGTCGGCTTCGACGTGCTGTCCAACCGCTCCAAGGTCGCGGCCTATCGCGCCCCGGGCGCGCCGATCGGCGCCTATGCGGTGGAGTGCGTGCTCGACGAACTCGCCGAAGCGCTCAAAATGGATCCGCTCGAACTGCGCCTGAAGAACGCCGCCAGGCAGGGGACAAAAGCCGCGTTCGGCCCGGTGTTTCCGCGCATCGGCTACGTCGAAACGCTGCAGGCCGCGAAGTCGCATCCGCATTACTCCGCACCGCTCGGCAAGTTTCAGGGCAGGGGCGTCGCCAGCGGTTTCTGGTTCAACGCCGGCGGCGAATCCTCGGCGCAGGTCAACATCACCGAGGACGGCAATGTCGTCGTCACCACCGGCCATCCCGACATCGGCGGCTCGCGCGCCGCGATCGCCAACATCTGCGCCGAGCTGCTCGGCATTGATTACAAGCGGGTGTCGGTGCTGATCGGCGACACCGCCACCATCGGCTTCTCCAATCTCACCGGCGGCAGCCGCGTGCTGTTCGCCTCCGCGATTGTGGTGACGCAGTCGACCGATAAGATCATCACCACGCTGAAGGAGCGCGCCGCGAAAATCTGGGAGATCGATCCCGAAGCCGTGAAATGGGAAAATGGCGCGGCGCATCCGGCCAGCCCCAATGCGGGCCAGTTCGAACCGCTGACGCTGGCGGACCTCGCCGCCAGGGCGCCGTCGATGGGCGGGCCGATCGGTGCCGGCGTGCAGCTCAACACCGAGGGCGCCGAGGGAGGCTTCGGCACCCACATCTGCGACGTCGAGGTCGATCCCGAACTCGGCATCGTCAGGGTGATCCGCTACACCGCGGTGCAGGACGTCGGCCGCGCCATTCATCCGGGTTACGTCGAGGGCCAGATGCAGGGCGGCGTCGCGCAGGGCATCGGCTGGGCGCTGAACGAGGAATACATCTACAACAAGGACGGCAAGGTCGATAACCCCGGTTTCCTCGATTATCGCATGCCGGTCTGCTCCGACCTGCCGATGCTCGACACCGTGATGGTCGAAGTGCCCAACCCGAAACATCCGCAGGGCGTAAAAGGCGTCGGCGAAGTGCCGCTGGTGCCCGTGATGGCCGCCGTCGCCAACGCCGTCCACAACGCGCTCGGCAAACGCTTCTACTCGCTGCCGATGTCGCCGCCGGTGGTGCTGGAAGTGCTGGACGGACCGGAGACCCGTCAAGCGGCGGAGTGATGCCGCGCGCTTGACGTTACCTCGCTTGTCGCCACCCGGCGAAGGCGGGTGATCCAGTATTCCAGAGAAGCCTCGGCTAGAGTCGATAAGCCGCGGCGTATTGGGTCCCCTCCTGCGCGGGGACGACGGTCTTAGCAAGATGATAACAGGAATCTCCATGCAAAAAGTCCTGGTGGAGAACAACGCCGACGGCACCACGCTGATCACGATCAACCGGCCGGAACGGCGCAACGCGATCTGCGCCGAGACGGCGCTGCTGCTGCAGAAGGCCTTTCAGGATTTCGAGCGCTCGCCGACGCAGAAGGCCGCGGTGCTGACCGGCGCCGGCAACGAAGCGTTTTCCGCCGGCGCCGATACCGGCGATTTCCCGGAGCTGTGGCGCTGCATTCCCACCGTCGGCTTCGAGACCACCAAGCCGATCATCTCGGCGGTCGGCGGCTGGTGCATCGGCGGCGCGCTGGTGCTGTCGATGATGTGCGATCTCACGGTGGCGGCGGAAAACGCAAAGTTCTCCTATCCCGAGGCGCGGCTGGGTTTTACCGGCGGCCTGATCGCCGGCCTCGCGGCGCGGATACCGCACAAGGTCGCGATGGAGATGCTGCTGCTGTGCAGGGTGCTCGATCCGCAGCGCGCCTTCAATGTCGGCCTCGTCAACGAGGTGGCGCCATCAGGACAGCAGGTTGCGGTCGCGCTCAACATGGCGCGCGAAATGGCTGAATTCTCGCCGCTGGTGCTGAAGACGCTCAAGCGCTTTGTCACCGAAGGCGTGCTGGCGCAGGGACCGTCCGAACAATCCGGCCGGGCTCAGCGCGCGCTGTACGAAGTCAAGGAAAGTGAAGACGCCGTCGAGGCGACCGCGGCGGTGAAGCAAAAGCGCAAGGCGGTCTACAAGGGACGCTAGGGCTTCTTCTCGATGATGTTGCGGACCGCGTAGTTCAGGCGTTCGATGAAGTCGTCGATCCATTGATCGTTTTACACCATTTCCTGGAGTGCAGGCTGCAGTGGCTCCTGATTTTCCCTGGCGTCACAGGGCCATGACGCCGGCGCCGCCGCTTCCGGGCGCTTCATTCGGCGACCTCGCCGCGGACATCGGCGTCCCGCTGCGTTTCATGCTGACAGATCCTGCAGGTGAAATCCTGCAGTTCGAAATCGTAGCCGCGGATCGGATGTGGCACACGCCGGCTGAGGCGCATGACGCCCTGACATTCGGGACATTTCGGGTGTAGGTGGCTCCAAAGTGGATTGGCATGGATGATATCCTTCAGGGAACCAACCTTCCGCCGGAAGTTGCGTTTCCATTGAAGGCTAACTAATCGGCGAGTCGGGTTGTTCGCATCGGAAATCTTTGATAACGGGTGGAAATAGCGCCAAAACGGCGCTTTCCGCGTCGACGTGATGACGCGGCTGCTTGCCACGATGGCCGGCGCGCTGCGGGTTTCCTTGCCGATTTCCCGCGCAATTCAATCAAATGCGCCGGACCCGGACGGGCTCTTACGATTGATCGGTGGCGATCCGGTTGCGGCCACCGGCCTTGGCCGCATAGAGCGCGCGGTCGGCGCGCGCCAGGATCGCATCGGAACAATCGTTCGGCGCGAGGGTCGCAATGCCGGCGGAAATCGTCACCGCCATGTCGATCGCGAACACGTTCCAGTCGAGGCCCGCGATCATCGCGCGCAGCCGCTCCACGATCCGTGCGGCCTCGTCGCGGGGCGTGTCGGGCAACACCAGCAGGAATTCCTCGCCGCCGTAGCGGCCGAACCGGTCATTGGCCCGGATGTTGGCGAACACCGTGATCGCTACGGTCCGCAGCACCTCGTCGCCGGCGGGATGGCCGTGGCTGTCGTTGATGCGCTTGAACCAGTCGATGTCGATCATCGCCACCGCGCACGGCGTGCCGCGCTTGCCCCGGGCGATTTCGTCATCCAGCATCTTCACGATGCTGCGGCGGTTCGGCAATCCCGTCAGTTCGTCGGTTTGTGCCAGTTCCTCGATGCGGAGATAGGCAGACCTGAGCTCGACCGTGCGCTGATGCAACGACTTGCGCATCGTGCTTCCGAACAGCCCGACATAGGCGCACTGGCCGATCGTCACGAAAAAGGAAAAGGCCGCGGCCAGCCATTCCGCGGTCGTCGCTATCGGCAGTGCGACCGGAGTCTTCAGCAACAGGAAAATCGCGGCGACCGCGGTCCCGGTAAGGGCCCACAGAACGATCGCTTCCCGGGATGTCATGCGCAGCGACGCAAATCCGAAGATCACGAACACCACGCTGAGAAAGATATAGCCGATCTCGGGCGCCGCCAGCAGGAAGCCGAGCTGGACCACGATGTTCGAGGCGGATTGCGGCGTGGTCAGGAAATGATCCTCGAACCTGTCACCGACGCCGAATTCCGACAGGACCGCGAATAGTCCGGTGAGGCCGATCGCGCACAACAGAAAGCTCACGGGGATGGTGAGCGGAACCGTGCCGGCATAGGCGTAGATCCACAGCACGATATCGCCGAGCACATAGCTCAACGCCTGAAGCACGAGCATCTCGCGGCGCTGCCCGAGTCGTCGCTGCGCCACGTCCACCGGCAACGCTCCCGCGCCCGATCCCTCCCCGTTCACTGCCAAAGCTGCGCGGCTCATTCGCCTCGTCCGGTTAGAACCGCGAAGCTAGGTGAGGAACGTTTAGGTTTGGTATCGCCGTCGGGAACCGGACACTGCCGGGGCTTGGCGCATTGCATGAATGGCCCCGTAATTTTACGGAATGCAAGGTTTCGGCTGGAACACCAATGGAACCCCGGAACATTCGACAAATCCATCGATTAACTCGCTGCAACCAAAAGGAGGTTCAACATGAACAAGGTCATTATCGCCCTTGCATTCGGCGCCAGCGCGCTGTTCGCAACGGCAGCATCGGCGGCGCCGCTATCGAACGGCATCGCGGTGATGCCGGACAGAGGCGTCGAAAACGTCCGCATGGTCTGTGACGAAAACGGTCGCTGCTGGCGGCAACGCGGTCAGCGCCGCGTCGTGGTTCAGGATTCCTACAATTACTATGCGCCGCGTGAGCGCTACATCGAGCGGCGCGGATACTACAACGACGGGTACTACAACAGCGGTCCGAGCGTCGGCATCGGCGTTGGTCCTGCTGGCGTAGGGGTCGGTTTCGGCGTCGGCCCGCGCTGGTAAGGGCGACTGAAATCAATCGGAAGACGGCCGTGGAGAAATCTGCGGCCTTCTTCCGTTTGATCCAAACCGGGCGTTCTGGCGGCGAAGCCTGTAGCGCATTTCGGTCATGGACGCCGGAGCGAAATTATTTGGCCATCCGCCAGGCGAACAGCACGGCGGCCGCGCCGAGCGCCGCGGCGATCACCGCCATCAGCAGCCCGCTGCCGAGCGCCAGCAAAACCCCGATGTGGAAGCCGATAAACGCGCCGGCAATCCCCACCAGTGCGCTGGTGATCATGCCTCGATTGCCGGAGAATTGCCGGGCCAGCCATGAGGGTCCCGCCAGCCGGTCGAACAGCAAGCCGGCGGCTATGCCGATGACGAGGATGACAAGGAACGTGACGGCGGGATCGCGCATGCGGGTCGCCTCGAGGGTTTGGACGGGCCAGGACGACGGTTGCCCCGGAACTCGGCGTCGAACGCCGGGAAAGATGCGCCTTTCCGCAAGGGAAGTCGACGAAATTCGCTTTGGGCAAGCCGAACGGATTGGTTTCGCCGTTAGTCCTTCAGCGCCTGCCGCTGTTTGCTCAGCGAGCCGCGCCGGCTGATTTTTGCCTTCGCGATACGCATGGCGTCCGACCTGCTGGATTGTTTCCAGGAAGCCTTCTTCGGCTTGTTGGTCGCCTCCGATGCCAGCGGCCGCGATTGCATCGGCGTGATCGAGCCGTGCTCGACGGGTTGCACGCTCATGGGACCAGTCAGCGGTGGGTTCGGCCGGGGCATGATGGATAACGCCTTGCGGACGAACTGGTTCAATCCGGAGTCTCGCGACCCGGCGTCACCGATCAAACGGCAGCGTGGCCTGGTCCTCGGACCAGTCGATGACCTCAAAAAACATCCCGCGCTTGAGCATCTCGGCTTCGAGGTCGGCCGCGTGCTTCTTCCAGTCGGGGGTTTCGCGTACGCGAAATCGGCGTTCCTCGCCCAGACCGGCGAGCGCATCGTCCGATGCCAGCGCGCCGCGCACGCTCTCGTACATCATGGTCAGGCTGTCGTTGTTGAAGGCTCGATAGTTCATGGGGTCCCCGCCCGATGAAAGGGCCGCCCTGTGCCCGAGCGACGGCTCCTGCCCAAAGACCACCCAGGGGGCATCGCAATGTGCGCCCGAACGGTTAATCCTGCGTTGCGCCCGGGGCAGGCGTAGGGGCCGGCGAGGCGCGCAAAACGCCCCGGCCGCGCCGGAAAATCGAGGCCCCGCCATCGGGGTGAATTAGGGTTAAGAACAATTGGAGCCCGGCCGAGCGACCGGGCCGGCCGCAGCCATGGTATCAACCTTCCGTTAAGCGAACGCATCAAAACAAGGGATTGCAGCCCGGTCTGATTCAATCGGAACCGGAAGGCTTCATGGGGGACGATCATGGGCTCCAACAAAATAAGAACGATGCTTGGCCTCGGTGCATTGGCGGCTTTCGGCGCGGCCGAGATCGCCGTCGTCTACGTCGTTGTCGGCGCCGTCATGGAGCTGACGCTGGGCATGGACCTGCCGCTGATCGGGCTGGTGGATGCAGGCGACGACGCCGCGGCGGGATGCACGTAAGGCGCGGTCCGGCAAAATACCGCATATGGCTTGAACTCTTCGCGAAACCTATCACCGTTTCAGCAGCCATTGATGGTATTGCTCCACCAGCCCTCCGCGCGCCCCCCACTCACCCCGTCCTCCCCATCACATACGGCTTCAGCATCGCATACATCACGCTATGCGTCGGGGTCGGCACGCCCAGCTGCTTGCCCAGCTCCGCGACCTTGCCGCCGAGCCAGGGCAGCTCGAGCCGGTTGCCGCGCTCGAGGTCGAGCGCCATCGAGGCCTTCATGGTGGGCGGGGCGTGGCTGTTGAACTCCAGAATTTTGGCGAGTGCATCGTCCGGCAGCGCCACGCCCCGGGCGCGGGCGACGTCGATGACTTCCTGGTGGGCGGCGATGAAGACCGGGCGGATGTCGGGGTCGTCGCGCAGCTGGCCGATCGGCTGGCGCGCCAGCGCGGTGATGCTGGCGTTGGTGGCGAGCAGGACGAATTTCATCCAGAGGTCGGTCAGGATCTGATCGCTCAGGGTGGCATCGAAACCGGCCTTCTGGCACAGCGCCAGAAAATCCTCGGCGCGCCGGGTGCGCTTGCCGTCGAACTCGCCGAAGATCATGCGCATGAAAGTGCCGACCTGGGTGATCGTGCCGGGTGCGGTGATCGAGGCCGAGATTTGCGCCACGCCGCCCATCACGGCGCTCGCGCCGAGGATGGGGATCAGGCGCTCGGGTGCGTCGATGCCGTTCTGCAGCGGGATCACGGCGGTGCCGGGACCGATCAGGGGTTTTATGCGTTCGCCCGCGCTTTCGACGTCCCAGAGCTTGACGCAGAACAACACGATATCGACCGCGCCGACGTCGGCGGGATCGTCGGTGGCTTTGGTCGGCACCAGATGACTGTCGCCGCGGGGGCCCAGCACCTTCAGGCCCGCGCCCCGCATGGCGGCGAGGTGGGCGCCGCGCGCGATGAAGGTGACATCGGCTCCCGCCTTCGCCAGCGCCGCGCCGAAACCGCCACCGACGCCGCCGGCGCCGACTACCGCGATTCGCATGGTTTTCTCCCCTGATTGAATGTCTTTCGCACCGTCCCGCACATCGCCACGCTTCGGCGCTATCCGCTATTGGCAGGCTTGTCCAATCATTGCACAGTGTTCCGGAGGTGGCGAATGAACAAGTTCCTGAAATGCACCGCAGCCCTGTTCGTGCTGCTCACCGCGACCGAGGCGTTTGCGCGCGGCGGAGCGGCCGCCAACACCATGAGTTCGCACGGCTATCAGCAACGCCTGCAGGAGTCGCGGGGCTATGTCCCGAACCAGTCGGGGTCGGTTCTCTCGACGCGGCCGGCGCGCGTCTATCATCCCCCGAAAAAGCGTCACCGCCATTGATGCGGCACGCCTCTGTGTCGCGATCGCAACAGCTCTCCGATTCCTTCGTGGCCATGCGGTCCCGGCACTTACCCGCGCCCCGCACGTGAACTAGAATTGGCGTTAACGGGGCTGGCGGTTTTTTTCGACAATTCAATTTTTTTGAGTCCCGGCGGGGCTGCGGGAGTTGTTGCGCAGTCTTTTTTGATGGGACGGGGGCGTGGCGATGGGTGTCGAAAAAATGCCGGATCAACGGCTGATTCATTACTACGAGAACATCCGGCAGCAGGCCGAGGCCGACCGGGCGCACAAACACCACGTCACGTCAGGGCCGACGATCCGCGAATATGCCGACAGGCTGCGCAATGAGATGATTCGGCGGCGCCTGCAGCACCGGCCGATCGACTGGCCGTCTTCATTGGCCCGCGATCGCGGCCGGTAAGGTTGACAGGTTAGCTTAACCGGCGACTTCGATTGCGGCACGAGCTGCGCGCGCTATCCTGTGAGGCGCCGGATCTTTCGTCCGGCGGCAGGGACAAGCCGTCGCGCATTCTGTTTCGCCTGACCGCATGCTTTTTTCGGAAGCCAACATGCTCGCTGAAGGCCGGGAAAGATTTCGAATACTGGGCCTGAGCCCGAAACCGGCATGGGCCGAGGTTTGGCACCTGTGGAATGTGGTCGTTCCCCGGCGATCGATCACCGGCCGCCTGCTGACCGGCCAGGTCTGGCGCCGCCACGACGGCCGCCGCTGGATCTACAAGAGATTCACCGAGCACGAGAGCTGAAGCGACGGCGCACGACAGCGCCTGATGTCCGGTGCTCTTTTCGTCGGTTCGCCCGGTGCTTCGGTGCGCCGCCCAGCCAATGCACTTGCCAGGCCTAACTGGAAGCCACGGCCCTGTACGCGGCCGAGTCGCGTTCCAGTAATGATATATTTTCGAACAGTCGCCGGGTGGTGAGTTGCAGAAAATAGAAACCGAATTGCGGGTTCTGATAGCAAAGCTGCTTTACCTGCTCGTATGTGATCTGCAGCATTTCCCCGTCCTCGACGCATTCAAGCGTCTGCGTACGCAATTGGTCGGGCGCCAACAACCCGAGTTCGCCGACGATTTGCCCCAGCAACATATCCTTCCCCAGTTCGGCCAGACGAAACCGGCCGGAAACCACGAAGTACATGGCGTCGGCCGCGTCGCCCTTGCGAAAGACGACGTCGCCACGCTTGAACCGGCGCATCGAGGTGAACGGCCTGAGCCAGTTCATGTTGAGATCACCCTGCGTGGCATCGCGCACTTCTCTCGTCAGCCGCAGCATCTGGCGAAGCCGCAGCCCGTTCAAGGGCAGCAGAATGAGATGCAGAACCAGCACCGGATGCAGATTGGCGAGATAGGCGTATGTGATGAAAATGCAGTTGCTGAGAATTCCAACCAGGCGAAGCGGAACCATCGTCTTCATGTAGAAAGTCAGAAAGACGAGGAGAGCCGCAGCATATCCGAAAATTTCCGTGGTGCTCATGACGCCCCCCAATGCGGCCAGGCGCTAGTCCACGCCAGCACGATTTCAAGTCCGGTTCAGCTTTGCCTTCGTGCAATGTACGTATCACGTTTCGTTCGTACGTATTACCCTCTCACAACTCCACGCTCTCACAACTCCCTTGCATTGGAAAACGCGAACGAACTCACCCTTCTCGTGTTCTCGTCGAGAATCAGCGTCCGCGTGATCGGCGGCTCGGCGCGCTGGCTGCAGTTTTCGCGTTCGCAGAGCCGGCAGTTGACGCCGATCGGGGTGCCCTCGGCTTTTTCCAGGTCCATGCCGGTGGCGTAGACCAGCTTGGTCGCATGGCGGATTTCACAGCCCAGGCCGATGGCAAAACGCGGCTGCGGCTGCGGGTGCGGCGCCACCGGCCGGCGCACCATCTGCGCGATCGAGAAGTAGCGGGTGCCGTCGGGCAGCTCGATCACCTGCTTGAGCAGCCGGTCCGGCGTATCGAAGGTCGAGTGCACGTTCCACAGCGGGCAGGTGCCGCCGAACTTCGAGAATGGAAACGTGCCGGAGGAGAAGCGTTTGCTGACATTGCCGGCATTGTCGACCCGCAGCAGGAAGAACGGCACGCCGCGCGCATTGGGCCGCTGCAGGGTGGTGAGGCGATGACAGACCTGCTCGAAACCGGCGTTGAAACGCTGCGCCAGCACGTGGACGTCGTAGTTCAGCGCCTCCGCTGCGCCATGGAACGCCTGATAGGGCATCATCACGGCGGCGGCGAAATAATTCGCCAGCGTGATGCGGTACAGCCGTCGCGGCGTATCGTCGAGCGGCCCGGCGCGGTTGACGATGGCATCGAAACTGCCGCTGCATTCGGTAAGGCCGATCTGGAACGCGAGCTGGAAGGCGCGGCCGGGGCTATCAACCAGTTCGGAGACCAGCAGCTGGCGGCGATGCCGGTCGAACCGCCGCAAGGTCTCGCGCATGACATCGACCGGCATGATGCGGGTGACGACCGAATGCCTTTCACGCAAGCGCGCCGCGAGCGCTGCGAACAATTCTTCCGTGGGCACGTTCAGCTCGTCGCGCAGGCTTTCGGCTGATTGCTCCAGCTCGGGGAAATAATTGCGGTTGGCCTCGATCAGGTCGCGGATGCGCTCGATCGGGTTGGCCTCAAAGCGGGTGCCCTCGTCGCGGTCGGCCATTTGCGCCGCCACCATGGTCTCGCCGCGGCGCGCCTCGGTATAGGCGGCATAGAGGCGCTGTAACGAGTGAGTCACGCCGGGGCACAGTTCGGCGAGATCGCGCAGTTCCTGTTTTGGCAGGTCGATCTGCCGGAACAGCGGATCGGAGAAGATCTCGTTCAGTTCGGCGAAGAAGCGGTCCTCGTCGGCGGTGGCGAGATCGCGCAAATCGAGGTCATAGGTTTCCGCCAGCCGGAGCAGCAGCTGCGCCGTCACCGGCCGCTGGTTGCGCTCGATCAGGTTGATATAGCTCGGCGAAATCTCCAGCCCCTCGGCCATCTGGGTCTGCGACAGCCCCAATTGCTGGCGGATTCGCCGGAACCGGGGCCCGACGAACAGCTTTTTTGCGGAATCGTTGGCCATGGCTGCGCCTCTCCCAGCTTCCGTCATCCGGACGACGCGAAGCGGCGATCCGGAATCTCGAGATTCCGGGTTCTTGCTTCGCCAGCCCCGGAATGACATCATTCATTTTGTGACAATTATGACAAAATGACATCTATGACAAGTACGTATGTTACATGACATCACCATTAAATGACAAGCTATCTATACGAATTCCGCAGTTTAGCGTTTAGCTCTCGCCACGTTTTGCAATGCACTGTCACGAATGTCGATTGAGGCGTAGGCAGTCGCCACCGAAAGGACCATGCACATGAACTACCAGCCACGCGGGATCAGCGATCAGGCTATCCAGGGACCGGCTTCCTATCTGAGCGAGCTTGGCGCCGCCGAAGCGCTGCTCAAGACCCAGCCGACCTGGAACGGCGTCACCGCCGAAGCCGTGGCGCGCATGCGTCTGCAGAACCGCTTCAAGACCGGTCTCGACATCGCCCGCTACACCGCGGCGCTGATGCGCAGCGATATGGCGGCCTATGACGGCGACCCCACCAAGTACACCCAGTCGCTCGGTTGCTGGCATGGCTTCATCGCGCAGCAGAAGCTGATTTCGGTCAAGAAGCATTTCGGTACCACCGATCGCCGCTATCTGTATCTGTCCGGCTGGATGATCGCAGCGCTTCGCTCCGAGTTCGGACCGCTTCCCGATCAGTCGATGCACGAGAAGACCTCGGTGCCGGCGCTGATCGAGGAACTCTACACCTTCCTGCGTCAGGCGGACTCTCGTGAACTCAACGATACCTTCCGCGCCATCGACGCCGCCCGCAAGGCCGGCGACCACGCGAAGGAAAAGGCGTTGATCGAAAAGGTCGACAACTTCCAGACCCATGTCGTGCCGGTCATCGCCGACATCGACGCCGGTTTCGGCAATGCGGAGGCGACCTATCTGCTCGCCAAGAAGATGATCGAAGCGGGTGCGTGCGCGCTGCAGATCGAAAACCAGGTCTCCGACGAAAAGCAGTGCGGCCACCAGGACGGCAAGGTGACGGTGCCGCATGAGGTGTTCCTGGCGAAGATCCGGGCCTGCCGCCATGCCTTCCTCGAACTGGGCGTCGAGGACGGCATCGTCGTGACCCGCACCGACTCGCTGGGTGCCGGCCTCACGCAGCAAATCGCCGTGAGCCACAAGCCCGGCGACCTCGGCGACCAGTACAACAGCTTCCTGGATTGCGAGGAAGTGACTGCCGCCAACGCCAAGA
>JAUXWH010000115.1 GCA_030681365.1 Bradyrhizobium sp. | reverse complement strand
GGGTAATTGAGGCCAGCGTATGGGGCGTTATATCGACGATATCCTGCAGCCCGAGGAGAAGGTGTTGTATTCGACCAACACGCACTGGATCTTCTTCCTGCCGGCGATCGCGGGCTGGATCGTGGCCGCAGCGTTCTTTGTGGTGTCGGGAATGGTCGCGGGCGACACCCCGATGATGCTGTTGCTGGCGATGTCCGGCATCGCGGCGGTCTTTGCGCTGTACAAGACCGCGACCGCCTGGTTCCACCGCTGGACCACCGAGACCGACGTCACCAACCTGCGCGTCGTCCACAAGACCGGGTTCATCCAGCGGCAGACCTTCGAGATGAGCCTCGACAAGGTCGAGAGCGTCGACGTCAACCAGAGCATTCTCGGCCGTCTCCTCAACTACGGCAACGTGTCGATCTACGGCGTCGGCGAGGGCAACAAGACCATCGACACCATTGCCTCGCCGCTCGAATTCCGCAACCACATCACCGCGCGATAGGGGCGGCGCGCAATCCATGGCCATGCAGCAAAATCCCGCCAATTTCTCCGGCGCATCGACAGCGCCCGCCGGCGCAACGGCGTCCACGGTCGATCCCGCCGAAATCGCGAAGTTCTCGAAACTATCGGACGAATGGTGGGATCCCAACGGCAAGATGGCGCCGTTGCACAAGATCAACCCACTGCGGCTGACCTATATCCGCGACGCCGCCTGCCGCAAGTTCGAACGCAACGTCAAAAGCCTGAATTGCCTGTCCGGCCTGCGCATCCTCGATATCGGCTGCGGCGCCGGCCTGCTGTGCGAGCCGTTCACCCGGCTCGGCGCCCAGGTGATCGGCGTCGACCCCTCCGCCAGCAACATCGCGGCCGCGAAATTGCACGCCGACAAGGCGCATCTGTCGATCGACTATCGCTGCACCACCGTCGAGGAGATGGACGTGCGCGAACGCTTCGACATCGTGCTGGCGATGGAGGTGATCGAGCATGTCAGCGACGTCGGCATGTTCCTCAGCCGCTGCGCGGCGAAGCTGAAGCCCGGCGGCATGATGGTGGTCTCGACGCTGAACCGCAACTGGAAGAGCTTCGCGCTCGCCATCGTCGGCGCCGAATATGTGCTGCGCTGGCTGCCGCGCGGCACCCATCAATGGGACAAGTTCGTCACCCCCGACGAACTCGCGCACCATCTGCACAACAACAAGCTGGGCATCACCGAGCAGGCCGGCGTGGTCTACTCGCCATTATCAGACAAATGGAGCCTCTCGTCCGACATGGACGTGAACTACATGGTGGTGGCGGAGGGGGTGTGAATAATCTAAGACGATCATGACTCTTACCCTCCCCTGGAGGGGAGGGTCGATCGCGCAGCGATCGGGGTGGGGTGACAGTCTCTCCCTTCGGACGCTGCCCGAGTGAGAGACCGTCACCCCACCCCGTCTCGCATCTGGCGATGCGAGCCGACCCTCCCCCTATCAGGGGAGGGTGAAGACAGCAGCCCCCCATGTTCACCCTCGCCTCGCTCTGGATTCCCTTCACCTTCGTCGCGGCGCTGGGGCAGGTGGCGCGCAATGCGATGCAGCGGCAGCTGACCGGGCCGCTTGGCACCTGGGGCGCCACCAATATCCGCTTCCTGTTCGGCTTTCCGTTCTCGATCGTGTTCTTCGCCGTGGCGATCGCGGCGACCGGCGATGCGGTGCCATGGCCGCCGGCCGTGTTCTGGCCCTGGCTGCTGCTCGGCGCGCTCAGCCAGATCGCCGCCACCGCCTTGATGCTGCTGGCGATGAACGACCGCTCCTTCGTGGTGACGACGGCCTACATCAAGACCGAGGCGATCCAGACCGCGATCTTCGGCTTCGTCTTTCTCGGCGATCATCTCACCGTGCTGAAGGTGATCGCGATCCTGATCGCCACTATCGGCGTGGTGATCACCGCGCTGCGGCCCGGCGGCGAGAAGAATTTTGCCGAGTTGAAGCCGACCATCATCGGCCTGGTCGCGGCGGCTTTCTTCGCGCTGTCGGCGGTCGGTTTCCGCGGTGCTGTCATCGTGGTGCCGGGCGTGTCGTTCGTGACCGCGGCGTCCTACACCCTGGTGTGGGGGCTGTTCGTACAGAGCCTGGTGCTGACCATCTATCTGCTGGCCCGGGCGCCCGATGTGCTGCGGAAGATTCTCGGCCTGTGGAAGCCCTCGATGCTGGCGGGCTTCATGGGCGCGTTCGCCTCGCAGTTCTGGTTTCTGGCGTTGGCGCTGACCGTTGCCGCCAACGTGCGCACGCTGGCGCTGGTCGAGGTGCTGTTCGCTCAGGCGGTGTCGTATTATTCGTTCAAGCAGGCGCTGTCGGCGCGCGAACTTTCCGGCATCGCGCTGATCGTGATCGGCGTGGCGCTGCTGGTGGCGGTGTAACGAACTTCACCCTCCCCTGGAGGGGGAGGGTAAGAAAGATCAGTTCCTATCGTCCGGCAGCACCGGCAGCGGCGACACCTCGACGCCTTCCTCGATCAGGGAGCGGGCTTCCTCCGGCGAGGCCTCGCCGTAGATCGGGCGGTGCTCGATATCGCCGTAATGCATCTTGCGCGCTTCGTTGGGGAAACGCTCGCCGACATTGTCGGCGTTCCTGACGATATGGTCGCGCAATTCCTTCAGCTTGGCGCGCAGCTCGCGCTCCTGCGCCATCAACAGCGGCGTCGATCCCGGCGCGGCGACCTCGGCGGGCTGCGCCGGCGGCGGAAGGTCGTTGCCCTGGATCTCGCGGCCCTTCTTGCTGACGATCTGCGGCGCCATGATCGCGCGCTCGACCTTGGCCGAACCGCACACCGGACAGTTCACCAGCTTGCGCTTTTCCTGGCTCTCATAGGCCGACGAACTCTGGAACCAGCTCTCGAAGGTATGGCCGCGGTCGCAATGCAGGCTGT
>JAUXWH010000329.1 GCA_030681365.1 Bradyrhizobium sp. | reverse complement strand
AGGGTTGGAACGGAATTTCGATAATGCGCCTGCTGGTTCGGTTCATGGGTTTCTTGTTCGCCGCCGGAACCGTCGTGTTCCTGGTGGGCGTCGCCGCGGTCGCGGGGCTGATCTGGCATTATTCCAAGGACTTGCCCGACTATTCGCAGCTGCAGGACTATGAGCCGCCGGTGATGACGCGCGTCCACGCGTCGGACGGCGCGCTGCTCGGCGAATATTCCAAGGAGCGCCGGCTGTATTTGCCGATCCAGGCGGTGCCGAAGATGGTCATCAACGCGTTCCTGGCCGCCGAGGATAAGAATTTCTACGAGCATGGCGGCATCGACTTCACCGGCATGGCCCGCGCCGCGGTGCTCTATGCGCAGAATTACGGCTCCAACAAGCGGCCGCAGGGGGCCTCCACCATCACCCAGCAGGTGGCGAAGAACTTTCTCCTGACCAACGAAGTGTCGTTCACCCGCAAGATCAAGGAAGCCTTGCTGGCGATGCGGATCGAACGCACCTATTCCAAGGACAAGATTCTCGAACTCTATCTCAACGAAATCTATCTCGGCCTCGGCGCCTATGGCGTCGCCGCGGCATCGCTGGTCTATTTCGACAAATCGGTGAACGAACTCACCATTGCGGAAGCGGCCTATCTCGCCGCGCTGCCCAAGGCGCCGTCATCCCTCCATCCGGTAAAGAACCGCGATCGCGCCATCGAACGCCGCAATTACGTGATCGATCGCCTGGTGGAAAACGGCTGGATCAAGCAGAGCGACGCCGACAAGGCTCGCAAGGATCCGATGGTGGTCACCAGCCGGAGCAACGCCGCGCACATCTTCGCCGGCGAGTATTTCGCCGAGGAAGTGCGCCGAGACGTGTTCGAGCGCTATGGCGAGAAGAAGCTCTATGAAGGCGGCCTGTCGGTGCGGACCACGCTCGATCCGAAGCTGCAGGTGATGGCGCGCAGGACCATGACCGCCGGGCTCGTGAAGTTCGACGAAGCGAACGGATATCGCGGCGCCGTCAGCAAGCTCGATATATCCGGCGACTGGGGCGTCAAGCTCGCCGACGTCAAGTCGCTGTCGGATATCTCGCCGTGGCGGATGGCCGTGGTGCTGGAGACCAGCGATCAGTCGGCGCGGATCGGTTTTCAGCCGGGCCGCGAACTCGGCGGTGCCGTCGCCAAGGAACGGCAAACCGGCCTCATCACGCTCGACGGCGTGAAGTGGGCGAAGGCCGCCTCCGGGCCGACCCGCTTCAAGACGCCGACCACCGTGGCGCAGGTGCTGTCGCCGGGCGACATCATCTATGCCGATCCGCTGCTCGCCAAGGACGGCTCGATCGTGGAGGGCCAGTACCGGCTGCGCCAGTTGCCGGAAGTGTCCGGCGCGATGGTGGTGATGGATCCGTGGACCGGCCGCGTGCTGGCGATGGTCGGTGGATTTTCGTTCGATCAGAGCCAGTTCAACCGCGCGACCCAGGCCTATCGGCAGCCGGGTTCGTCGTTCAAGCCGCTGGTCTATTCGGCGGCGATGGACAACGGCTATACGCCGTCCACCATCGTGGTCGATGCGCCGATCGAAATCGACCAGGGGCAGGGTGCCGGCGTCTGGCGCCCGGAAAACTATTCGACCGGCAAGTATTACGGGCCGCAGACGCTGCGCAACGCGCTGAAACGCTCGCTCAATACGGTAACGGTACGGCTGGCGCAGGACGTCGGCATGCCGCTGATCGGCGAATACGCCAAGCGATTCGGCGTCTATGACGAACTGCCCAATTACCTGTCCTATGCGCTGGGCGCCGGCGAAACCACCGTGATGCGGATGGTGACGGCCTATTCGATGTTCGCCAATGGCGGCCGTCGCGTGAAGTCGACCTTGATCGACCGTATCCAGGACCGCTATGGCCACACCATCTTCAAGCACGACGCGCGCGAATGCCGGGGCTGCGATGCGCCCGGCGGCTGGAAAAATCAGCCCGAACCGCAACTGGTCGATCGCCGCGAGCAGGTGCTGGATGCGATGACGGCCTACCAGATCACCTCGATGATGGAAGATGTGGTGCAGGGCGGCACCGCCACGGTCCTGAAGGAAGTCGGCAAGCCGATCGCCGGCAAGACCGGCACCACCAACGATCTAAAGGATGTCTGGTTCATCGGGTTCTCGCCGGACATGGTTGTCGGCGTCTATATTGGCTACGACAAGCCGCGCAACCTCGGCAGGGGCGCCACTGGCGGCCATCTGGCGGCTCCCATCGCCAAGGACTTCCTCAAGCTCGCGCTCGCCGACAAGCCGGCGGTCCCGTTCAAGGTTCCCGCCGGAATCAAGCTGATCCGCGTCGACGCCAAGTCCGGCATGCGAAGCGGTCCGGGCGGCGGCGGCATTCTGGAAGCCTTCAAGCCCGGGACAGCGCCTCCCGACAATTACAGCGTCATCGGTGTCGCCGATGTCGACGGCAACGGTCGCCCGATGATGGCGCCGCCCGACGCCGGCTTTATCATGCGTCCCGGTACCGGCGGGCTCTGGTAGCCGTTTGCACTTTGCGCCCGCTGCCGTTACATCCTCTCGACAACACTGTCAGTAGCGGGTCGTCCCCCGCAGAATCAGAGAAGCCATGCGCGCTGAAGTCGAACGCCTCGTTGAAGAGATCAAGCAGTCTGTCGGGCTGCTGAGGAGGCATCTTTGACGTCGATGCATCCACGGCGCGCCTCGCGGAGCTGAACAAGCTCGCTGAAGATCCCAATCTCTGGAACGACCCGCAGAAGGCGCAGAAGCTGATGCAGGAGCGTACCTCGCTGGAGGATTCGCTTCAGGGGATCGGCAAGGTCGAGCGCGAGCTCGAAGACAATATCGGGATGATCGAACTCGGCGAGGCCGAGGGCGATGAAGGCGTGGTGGCGGAAGCCGAGGCCGCGCTGAAAGCCCTGAAGAAGGAAGTCGCCCGCCGCGAGCTCGAAGCGCTGCTCGGCGGCGAAGCCGACCGTTTCGATTCCTATCTCGAAGTCCACGCCGGCGCCGGCGGTACCGAAAGCCAGGACTGGGCCTCGATGCTGCTGCGCATGTATACGCGCTGGGCCGAGAAGCACGGCTTCAAGATCGAATATCTCGAGGAAACCCAGGGCGAAGAAGCCGGGATCAAATCCGCCACCATCCAGATATCGGGCCACAACGCCTATGGCTGGCTGAAGACCGAGGCCGGCGTACACCGGCTGGTGCGGATCTCGCCGTTCGATTCCAACGCGCGCCGGCACACCTCATTCTCGTCGGTCGCGATCTTTCCCGTGGTCGACAACTCGATCAAGATCGATATCGCCGAGTCCGACGTGCGCGTCGACACCATGCGCTCGGGCGGCGCCGGCGGCCAGCACGTCAACAAGACCGAATCCGCGGTGCGGCTGACACACATTCCGACCGGGGTGGCCGTGGTCTGCCAGGCCGGCCGTTCGCAGCACAAGAACAAGGCGCAGGCCTGGGACATGCTGCGCGCGCGGCTGTACGAGATCGAGCTTAAAAAGCGCGAGGCGCAGGCCGCCGCCGACCAGGCCGCCAAGACCGACATCGGCTGGGGCCACCAGATCCGCTCCTACGTGCTGCAGCCCTATCAGATGGTGAAGGACCTGCGCACCGGCGTGCAGACCTCGGACACCTCGGGCGTGCTCGACGGCGACCTCGATGAATTCATGGCGGCGACGCTGGCGCAGCGCGCCTTCGGCACGGCGCCCGCTTCGGTGGAGGACGTCGACTAGCCGATGGCCAAGGTTGCTTTCATCGGCCTCGGCCGCATGGGCCATGGCATGGCCGGCCGTTATCTCGACGCCGGCTTTGGCGTCGCGGTGTGGAACCGGAGCAAGGCTAAGGCCGAGGACCTGATCGCGCGCGGCGCGCAATGGGCGACGTCGCCCGAAGATGCCGCGACTGGCGCCGACGCCGTCGTGGCCATGGTGGCCGACGACGAAGCGTCGCGTGCGGTGTGGCTGACAAGAGACGGCGCCGCCGCGAGCATGAAAGCCGGCACGCTTGCGATCGAGTGCTCGACGGTTTCTTACCGGCATGCGCTCGAAATGGCGCGGGTGCTTCGCGAGCGCGGCATCGTCTACATCGACAGCCCCGTCACCGGGCTGCCGGACGCGGCAGCAGCGGGAAAGTTGACGCTGCTGGTCGGCGCCGATGCGGCCGATCTCGAGCGGGCGCGGCCTTTTCTCTCGCCGCTGTCGACGACCATCCGGCATTTCGGCGCGGTCGGGACCGGCACGGTCTACAAGCTGATCAACAATCTGATGGGCGCGATCCAGATCGCCGGGATCGCCGAGGGGCTCGCGATCGCCGAGCAAGCCGGTCTCGACATGAAGCTGGTGCTGGAGGCGGTGGAGACCGGCGTTGCCGCCAGTCCGCAGGTGATCCGGCATTCGAAGCGCATGGTCGAGCGAAATTTTGCCGGCGCGACTTTCACGGCCGCGCTGCGCCAGAAGGACGCGGCTTATGCGGTGGCGCTGGCCGAGAGCCTGCTGCGTGAGGCACCCATCATGGGACGTGCCGCGGTCGCGGCCTATGACCGTGCCAAAGCCCACGCGCCGGACGATGACGAAGGCAAAATGATCGAGATCGTGTCGCGGCCGAAGCCTGACAGAGCGAGATAGGTTTTTGTTTTGACGCGTTTTCTTTACGCGAACCGGTACCACTTCGCTCGAAAACGCTATGACCGCATCGCACCAAATCTTCGCTTCGGCTTTAGTTCTATTTGAACCTGTCACGTTTCGCGGCCTAGTATCGGCGCTGTGCTTTGCAGCCGGTCCATTCATCCGTCGTGGGGGTTCGTCATGAGAATTGTTTCCATTCTGCTTGTTGGCATTGCGCTTTCGCTTGGCGGATGCGGCAGGGATCCGGGGCCGAAAGGCGAGCCGGGCGCACAGGGGCCGGCCGGTCCGCAGGGCGCGCAGGGCATTCAAGGGATAGCAGGCGCCCAGGGCCAACCTGGCGCGCAAGGTCCGCAGGGACCCCAGGGCGCGCCCGGCGCGAAGGGCGAAAAAGGGGACAAAGGCGAAAAGGGTGAGAAGGGCGACAAGGGCGACAAGGGCGACAAGGGGGATGCAGCTCCCGCCGGCCTGAGGGCGGTGCAGGGGGACGGCGCGGCAAGCTGCGAGGCGAATGAGACCCTGGTGTCGGTGTTCTGCCCGGGCGGCGGCGCGCCGGATGGAGCGAAATGCTCGACGCCACCGACCGTCGGCCTCTGCCTGCGCAAGCCGTAGCGGCACGCGCCGCTCCCTCATGGTGAGGAGCGCGTTCGGACAGCGCACCTGCGCTGTCCGGCGCGCGTGTCGAAGCATGAGTTTTAGGTTGTTGCGGGAAATCGGGTGGCCGATGCGCCGGTTTTCGGGGTAAGCGATTGCCCTGATCACGCAGGTACACACCGCCATGACGCCGACCGACCAGCGCATCGACATCAGGGACTGGTCGCTGCTTGCCCTGCTTTCCGTGTTGTGGGGCGGTTCGTTCTTCTTCAACGGCGTCGTGCTGCGGCAATTGCCGCCGCTGACGGTGGTGCTGCTGCGGGTCGCGCTTGCGGCCATGATTCTCTTGCCGGTGCTGTGGGCGTACAAGATTCGGTTGCCGCGGACGCTGGCGGGCTGGCGGCCCTTTTTCGCCATCGCGCTGCTGAACAACGTTCTGCCGTTCTCGCTGATCGTCACCGGACAGACCTATATCTCCAGCGGGCTTGCCTCGATTCTGAACGCAACCACGCCGCTGTTCACCGTGCTGGTGATGGCGGCGGCCGGCGACGAAAAACTGCTTGCGCGGCGCGTCGCGGGCGTCGTCATCGGGCTGATCGGGGTCGCCATTCTGCACGGCCAGCACCTTGGCTTCAGCCGCGGTCAGGGTTTTGGCATCCTGCTATGCCTTGCCGCGGCCTTCAGCTATGGGCTGTCGGCGCTCTATGCGCGCCGAAAACTGGCGGACTCGCCGCCTCTGGCCACCGCGACGTTTCAGATGCTGGCCTCCACGCTGATGATGATGGTCATTGCGGGCGCGGTCGAGCGGCCGTGGCAGCTGCCGATGCCTGATGTCACGACATGGCTGGCGCTGGTCGGGCTCGCTGGCTTGTCGACCGCGCTGGCCTACATCGTGTTCTTTCAGATCCTGCGACGATCCGGCTCGACCAATGTCATGCTGGTCACGCTGCTGATTCCCGTCACTGCCATCGTGCTCGGCTATCTCGTGCTCGGCGAGACCATGACGCTTGCCGAGATCGCCGGCGCGCTGGTGATCGGCAGCGCGCTGCTGGTGATCGACGGGCGCGTGTTCGGCCTCGTCAGGGGCGCTGCTTCCATTCCGAAAGCCACCCCGTGAACCTTCCGCTGTCACGCTCGCCGCCGTGCCAGGCCGCGGTGACCGTGCCGTCATCGGCCACCAGCAGCACCACGTCGAGGCCTTTGGAGCGCCGCAGCGTCTCGATCGCCTGGTGCGGGGTCTGCGCGATCGGCCCGGCGACATTGAACGAGGTGTTGACGGAGATCTCGACGCCGATGTGGCGGCCGAGTGCCTTCAGATACGCGTAGGTGAGGGGATCGTCCTGCGCCCGCACGATCTGGATCCGTCCGGTGCCGTCGGCGTGGATCACCGCCGGAATTTTCTCGCGCGCGACCGGCTTCGATGGCGCGGTCAGCACCATGTAATTATAGGCGTTGTAACCGGCGTCGGAGGCGCCCTCGTGCAGATCGAAATATTGCATGGCCGCTTCCAGCGTCGCCATCGGCGCCAGCGGGCGGATCGCCTCGCGGTATTTGACCCGTTCGTTGAGCCGTTCGCGCGCCTGCGCGTCGCAGGGGTTGGCAAAGATCGAGCGATGACCCAGCGCGCGCGGTCCGGTTTCCGCCGCACCCTGATATAGCGCGATGATGCCGCTGCGCGCCACGATGAATGCCATCAGGTCGGCCACGGCGTCCCGCCCCTCAGGCGTCGAGATGTCGCCGATCCCTTGTGAGGCGATGTCGGGGGCCTGCAGCGCGGTTGCGATGTCTTCCTGTGTCGGCGGCAAACCGCAATAGAACGCATGCGTCATCGGGGCGCCGCGTGGCGCGCCCGAGAGATGCGCGAACAGCCAGGTGGCGCCGATGGTGACGCCGGGATCCCCGGGCGTCGGCGGCACCCACAGATGCAGGCGGGCCCGGCGTTGCTGGTTCTTTTCAAACCATGCCGCGTCAAAATGCTCCAGCAGCCGCATATTGCCGACGGCGTTCAGCGCCACGCCGCCGGTCAGCACCAGCCGGTTCGCGCCGGTCACGCGCAGCAGATGATCGACGACATGGATCATGGCGTCCTCGAACACCAGCTGCGTCGCGGCGGCCTTGTCGAGCCGGTCCTGTGTATCGGGGTGGTGCGCGATGTCCTCGACCCGCAACACCGCATCGGGATTCCACAGCTGATCGGGCTTCAAGGGTTCGCCGAGGATATCGATTAGCGCTGGTTTGTAGGGGTGATCGAACGGGTCGCAGTACCAGTTGGCCAATGCGCGGTTGATCCGCACCTCGCCATCGGCACCGAGATCCAGCACCCCGCGCAGCCGCGTGTAATAGGGATTGCTGGCGCGGTTCATGTCGCCCCAGGCGGCGGCGCCCATGTAGCGGCCCTCGCTGGACAGCCAGGTCCAGCCTCCTTGCGTCGATGAAATCACGCTGTAGAAGGCGCCGAGCGAGTCGAACATGCTGTCGTTGCAATAGAGCTGCCGCATCGCGCCGTTCGCGACGACATAGAGCGAGACCGATCCCCTGTCGCCGGTGCCGTCGAGCACCGCGATCGCGACTGGCTCGCCGTTGTCGGCGAACGGCGAGGCCGCGAACGAAAACCAGGCGTGGTTGTCATGGTGCGGCAGGCAGATCAGCGGCACTCGCTCGGCAAGCCCGAGCTGCCGGCCGAGAATTTTGGGCGTGCGGGTCATCTGGTCGAGCCGGCGGCCGTCGAAACCGGCGGCTTCGGTGGTGCGCAGCAGTTTCAGGCTCTGCGGCACTTCCTCCAGCACCGAGCGCGCGATGGTGCCGGCCAGCGTCGGGTAATCCCAACTGGTGAGCCAGGCGTCGATATCCCCGATATCGCGGTCGATGCCGCGCAGTGTGGCCACCACCGCGTCGATCGAGTGACGCGGATATTCCGTCGTGTGCTTGTTGCCGGAAAAGCGCTCTTCCTCGTTGTTGACGATCAAACGCGGTCCGCTGGCCTGCGTCACCTCGACCAGTGCCACGCCGGAATTGTGGGTGCCGGGCGGCCCCAGCCCGGCGAGATAGACGGTCTCGCCGCGTTGAAGTTTGTCGCTGATATGCGCGATCCGCCGGTCGGCGAATTCCGAACCCAGCTGATGAAAACCGGCAACCGCGAACAGCCGGGCGCCGAGCCATCGCGCGGCACGGAATCCGGCGGCGCCGAGGCGTGGATGGCTGGGACCAATGCGCTTGTTCGGCGGGCTCAACGGACGGTGCCTCGGGGCGCTGCGGGATCGGGATCGTTGCGTGGTCGCATCAATCACAATTGCAGCGGCGCAACAATGCCTGCCGTCGATGTCGGGCACTGATGGCTAATCATGCGACACCGGTGCACCTCCTCTCCCCCGCAAGCGGGAGAGGGGGGCGCAGCAATCGCGGGGATGAGGTCGGCGGACTTATTCAGGAATTTCCGGCTCTACCAGCAACGCCAGCTGCATGAGCGACTGTTGCCAGCCCAGATAGCAGGCTTCGACTGGAATAGCCTCCGGAATGTTTGCCTGTTCGATGTTGATTTCGGTTCCGACGGAAACCTGCTTCAGAACCACTGTGACTTCGATGACACCGGGCAGATTGGGGTCGTCGAAGCGGTCCGTGTAGCGGATACGCTCGTTGGGCACGATCTCCAGATATTCGCCGCCGAACGAATGGCCCGCGTTTGTCGTGAAATTGGTGAACGACATCCGGAAGGTGCCGCCGACCTTTCCGTCGAATTGATGGACCTTGCAGGTGAAGCCGTGGGGCGGCAGCCATTTGGCCATGGCATCGGCATCGAGAAAGGCGCGAAAGACCTTCTCCGGCCTGGTGGCGAGGACACGATGCAGACGGACGGTATTTCCGGACATGATGCTGGACTCCTTGACCGAGCGGGTTGCTGCAAATGGTTTAGCTCGGCTTCTGCTGAAAGGACGACTGGCCTCGTCGGCTGCCGACATCGAAGCCAGGAATCTTTGAAGCAGAAAAAAGTGGGTGTACCGAAGAGCCGCTCCGATCAAGAATTGGGATACCGGTTCCTAGCCCGAGCTCAATCGCACGCCGGCGCGCAGGAACTTTTGCGGATCGACCGGGTCGCCGTCGATCCTCGTTTCGTAGTGCAGATGCGGACCGGTGGAGCGGCCGGTCGAGCCGACGGCGCCGATCACCTGTCCGATCTTGATGAGATCGCCGACCTTGACGTGGATTTCCGACAAATGGCCGTAGCGGGTCGACAGGCCGTTGCCGTGGTCGATTTCCACCATGCGGCCATAGCCGCCCTGCCAGCCCGAGGTAACCACTTTGCCGTTCGCGGTCGCGCGCACCGGATCGCCCGTGGCGGCGCGAAAATCGAGACCGGTGTGCATCGCGGGGCGGCCGAGGAACGGATCGCTGCGGACCCCGAAGCCCGAGCTGAACTCGACCGCGCCGATCACCGGCTTGCGGTACGGCACCAGCGCCAGCGTGCGGTTGAGACGCTCGACGTGGATGCGGGTGACATTGATCCGATGGAGCTGGCGCTCGAACGTGCCCGCATCCGCGGGCAATTTGATCGGCACGAACGGGCCGCCGACGCCGGAGCGCGGTGTCGCCGCTTCCAGTTTCGCCATGTTGAGACCGAGATCGGCGATGACGCCGCGCATCCGGCGCATACGCGATTCCATGCTCTCCTCGACCGAAGAGAGCGCCGCCATCTGGCGGCCCTCGACCTTGTCGAGCGAGGACTGCAGGCGGAGCACGACGTTGTCGAAACCCTGGACCTTGGCGAACTGGTTCGGCGGCACTTTGGCGACCACGGGCGCGCGCGATTCCAGCCGCGCTTCGCGGTCGGGCGGCGCCACGAAGATCACGGTGTCGCTGATCGGCGACGGTTTCGGCGTCCCCGAATGCCCAGCATCGCTGGCCGCGGCGCCGCGCGCCGGCGGCCGGATCGACCCGGTGACACCGGTATCGGGAATGGCCCCGAGCGCGGTGGCACGCGATTCCAGTGTGGTCTGGCGCCGCATGATCTGGTCGAGCTTCTGGTCGAATTGCTCCTGATCGAGCAGCTGGCGGCTGGTGGTACGGTCGACCTTGGCGCGCAGTTCGGCGATGCGGTCTTCATAGGCGTATTGCATCTCTGCCTGACGGGCGATCAGCCGGGTCAGGACGTCGTCGCGGAAGGCGAAATAGGTCGCGGTCGCCGCCGACCACATTCCGAGCACGGTCACCGTGCCGACCACGATCCAGAACGCCACCGGGCCGAAGCGGACCTGCTTGCCGGCGTGGACCAGCGTGTAGCCGTCCTGCGCCTGTGGCGTCGGGGCCACCGCTGAACGGCTCGACGCCGGTCGGCGGGGGGAAGCCCGGCCATGGTCATGCGGGTGGTGCTGGGGATACTCGGAATAATGACCGGAACGGTACGACATCGGCACTCCCGCGCCGGTCGGAGATGAGCTCCGTACGGCTGAATTGGCGGGGGTGATTTGACCGGCTCATGGTTAATTTTCAGCGAATGGAACCGGATTAATCTGACAGGGCGCGCACCGCCGCGAGCACTTCGTCGGCATGGCCGTCGACCTTCACATTGCGCCAGATCCGGATAATTTTGCCGTCGGGGCCGACCAAAACCGTGGTGCGAAGAATGCCGAGGAAGGTTCTGCCATACATCGATTTTTCCCCCCACACGCCATAGGCATCCAGCATCTCATGTTGTTCGTCTGAAACGAGAGGAGTGACCAGTTCATGCTTGTCGCGAAAGGCCTCCTGGGCCCTCAACGGGTCGGCCGAGACGCCGAGCACGGCGGTGCCGCTTTCGGCAAACGCGCCCGCCAGCCGGCTGAAGTCGATGGCTTCCTTGGTGCAGCCCGGCGTGTCCGCGCGCGGATAGAAGAACAGCACCAGATTCTTGCCCTTGAAGTCGCTGAGCGAGACCGAATCGCCGCCGTCACGGGGCAGCCGGAAGGCGGGCGCCCTGACCCCCTCGGTGAGGCCGGGCTGGCCCGGCGCTGACGCGACGGCTTTTGGGGCCGGCGTCTGGTCCGCCGGCGGCGTCACGATCACCGGTTTCGGGGCGGGCGGCTTCGATGCGGTCACGACGGGGGCAGCCGATTCGCTATGGCTAACCGCCTTTAACGTTTTCGATGGAGCCTTATGCGATGCTTGGACTGGCGTGTTGCCAGGTTTCTTGCTGGCTTTCTTGCTGGCGCCCTGGGCTGATTTCTCGGCCGTCGCCTTGGTGGCTTTCGCCGCTACGGCCCTGGCCGTTGTGCTGGTCGATTTCTTGGGCGTGGTTTTGGACGTGTTCTTTGACGCGTTCTTGGGCTTGCCGGCAGTCTTTGCGCGGGTTGGCTTCCCGGCGGGGTTTTTGGGGGATTTCTTGCGCGTTTTCTTGGACATACGCCTTCCTTTCGTCGCTTTCGGCGGATCAATCATGGGGGTATTGCGGGTCTTGTCCCGGGAAGCGGGAACGGGTCGTGCAGCTGGGCAAATCTGATGACCCCGGAGTATGGTGACAGGGAATTCGACGCAAGCTCCGGCCCCTCGTTGAACAGGCTCCTTGGGCCCAATGACGAGTAACAGTATTAATCGAGGATTGGCAGCAGTGCCGACACGGGAGCGCGCGTACCATGTGGACGAGCGCGGCCCTGGCGGCGATCCGTCTTACAATGAGCGCCAGCACCGAGAGGCAATGGCCAGGAAAACGTCGCCCAAAACGTCGCCCCAGGAGGCCAGTCCGCGTGCCGACGTCCAGTCCTCGCAGTGGGACGATGCCGATTGGGATCAGGACCATGACGCGGGCGATCGCGCGCGCCGGCTGTTGTCGCGCTCGAACTCCGGCTTTCACCGGCTGGGCGATCGTTTCGGACGCTTGCGCCGTTGGGCATCGGGCGAACGCTGGGTCAAACGCCTCGCCATCGTGATCGCGGTTCTGCTGGTGATCTTCGCCGGCTGCTTCGGCGGGCTGTGGTGGCGGCTCGGCGCCGGTCCGATCAATCTCGATATGGCCACGCCCTGGCTGGCGAAGGCGATCGAGGAAAATATCGGCCATGGCAATACCGTCGAGGTCGGCGGCACCCAGATTGAGCGCGCAGGGCGAATCCGAATCGCCGTCCGCATCCGCGATATCGTGGTCAGGGACAGCGACCGCGTCGTCGTCGCGACCGCGCCGAAGGCCGAGGTAAAGCTTTCCGGCAGCGCGTTGTTGATGGGACGGCTTCGCGCCGAGAGCCTCAATCTGGTCGATGCCGAACTCGCGGTTCGGATATCGCCTGATGGCACCGTCACGGTTTCCGCCGGCGACACCGCCAAGCCGCTCGCCACCGGTGTGGCCTCGAAAAAGGACGCAGGGCTGGCGCCGACATTTCCGCGTCAGACTCCTGTCATGCCGCCCGGAGGCGCTGCGCCATCTTCGCCGGGCACCGCGACCGTGCCTGCCGCGCCGGCTTCCGCCAGCGGCCAGAGCGGTCTGCTCGCCGGCCTCGACTGGCTCGACAGCCTGAGCCTGACCGGGCTCGACGGACAAAATCTCAACGAGATCGGCCTGAAGAACGGTAACCTTGTCGTCGACGACCAGCAGCGCGGCAACAAATGGACGTTCGATAACATCAGCCTCAGTCTGCGCCGGCCGAGCGGCGGCGGGGTGGCGCTCAGTCTCGGTGAAGAAGGCGTCCGTGCCTGGTCGCTTCGCGTCGTGGTCGGAGCTCCCGCCAACGGGGTGCGATCGGTCGATATCCGCGCCAACCAGGTCCCGACCGCCAATATCCTGCTGGCGATGCGGCTGAAGGACCTGACCTACAGCGCGGAGCTGCCGCTGACCGGCGAGCTGAAGGGTGAACTCGGCCGCGACGGCCTGCCGACCTATTTCCGCGGCAGAATCAATGCGGGCGCCGGCCACATCATCGACAGCGATACGCCGGATTATCCGATGGCGATCGATTCGGCCGAGATCAATGTCGAATGGGATTCCGGACGGCGCGTGCTGGTAGCGCCGTTCAAGATTATTTCCGGTTCGAACCGGGTCACGCTGCTCGCGCATCTCGAGCCGCCGAACGGCAACAGCGCCGAATGGCAGCTTGGGTTTTCCGGCGGCACCATCGTGCTGGCAGGCGCGGACAACGAACCACCGCTGATTTTCAATCGCATCGCTATCGGCCTGCGCTTCGACACCGACCGCAAGCGCGTGCTGCTGACGCAGGCGGATATCAGCAACGGCGAGATCGGCGTCGCCGGCACCGGCAGTGTCGAATATTCGGGCGAGCCGCGCCTGACCCTGGGATTCGCGGGAACACCGATGTCGGCGTCGGCGCTGAAGCGGATGTGGCCGATCCTGATCGTTCCCGAAGTCCGCGAATGGGTGATCGAGCGGGTCGAAAGCGGTTCGCTGCAGCGCATCGAGGTCGGCGTCAACTCGCCGGTCCGGAATCTGTCGCGGCGGGGCCCGCCGATCCCGGATGACGGCCTTGCCGTCAACATCGTCGCGGCGGGCGTGACCTTGCGGCCGGTCGACGAAATGCCGCTGGTGCGCGACGCCGATCTGAAGGCCGTGGTGACCGGCCGCACCGCGACCGTCACCATCGGGCAGGCTGTGTCCGATACGCCGGCGGGCCGCAAGCTGAACATCACCGACTTCGTGTTCGAGGTGCCGGATATGGCGCCGAAACCGCCACCGGCGAAGGTCCGGTTCCGGATCGATGGCCCGGTGCCTGCGATGGCCGAAATTCTCGCCTCCGATCGCCTCAGCGAATTCTCCGGCACGCTGATCGATCCCAATTCGAGCAAGGGGACGGTCAGCGCTTTGGTCACGCTCGGCCTGCCGGTCAAGGGCGCCCTCAGCAAGGCCGACACCACCTTTGCCATCTCGGCTGATCTGGCCGGTTTCTCCGCCGACAAACTGGTGATGAACCAGAAGCTGGAGTCGAATGCCCTCAAGGTCACCGCCAACAACGCCGGCTATCAGGTCAAGGGTGAGGTCAAGATCAACGGGCAATCGGCCTCGCTGGATTATCGCAAGCCGAACGAGGGCGATGCCGACATCAAACTGCAGGCGACGCTCGACGATGCCAGCCGCGCCCGGCTCGGGTTCGATCTCGGCCCCGCGGTCACCGGCAATATCCCGCTCAAGCTGTCAGGCAAGATCGGCGAAACCAGCCGCATGGGCATCGAGGCCGACCTGACCGCGCTGAAACTCGACAATATCCTGCCGGGCTGGGTCAAGCTGCCGGGCAAGTCGAGCCGGGCGGTTTTCAACGTGGTGCAGAAGCAGCAATCCACCCGCCTGGAGGACATCGTCATCGACGGCGGTGGGGTCTCGATCAAGGGGGCGCTCGAGGTCGATCAGGACGGTGACCTGATCAGCGCCAGCTTTCCGACCTATTCGCCGTCCGAAGGCGACAGGACCTCGCTCAAGGCCGACCGCGCGCCCGATGGGGCGCTGAAAGTGACGATGCGCGGCGATGTGTTCGACGGCCGGGGCTTTCTGAAGTCGGTCATTTCGGGCAAGCATACCGACGTCAAGAGCAAGACCAAGAGCATCGATTTCGATGTCGACCTCAAGCTGGGCGCCGTGGCCGGCTTCTATGGCGAGGCGCTGCGCAGCGTCGACGTCAAGTTCTCGCGGCGCAACGGCGTGATCAGAAGTTTTTCGCTGAGTGGCAAGCTGGGTCGCGATACGCCGCTGACGGCTGATTTGCGCCGCCCGCAGGGACGCGAGGTGATCTATCTCGAGACCGCCGACGCCGGCGCATTCCTGCGCTTCTCCGATACCTACAGCAAGGTAATCGGCGGCCAGCTCTCCCTGGCGATGGATCCGCCGACCGTCGAGCCCAGCCCCAAAGAGGGCCTGATCAACGTCCGCGATTTCTCCATCAAGGGCGAGGCTTCGCTGGATCGCGCGGTTGCCGGCGGACCGGCCGGCGCGCAGAGCGGCGTTTCCTTCTCGCGCGTGCGCGCCGAATTCACCCGGCAAAACGGGCAGCTCAAGATCCGGGAGGGGGTCCTGAGAGGCCCGATGATCGGCGGTACCATCGAAGGCAGCCTGGATTTCCCCGGCAACCAGGTGCGCATGAGCGGCACCTTCGTGCCGATGTACGGGCTTAACAACATGTTCGGCCAGATTCCGCTGCTCGGCCTGATCATCGGTGGCGGCAGCAATGAGGGGCTGATCGGAATGACCTACGAGATCGTCGGCACGCCGAGCCAGCCGGTGCTCCGTATCAATCCGATCTCGGCGATGGCGCCCGGCGTGCTCCGGAAGATCTTCGAGTTCAACACCGGCAAGCAGAACAACCCGGTCGAGTTTCCGCCGAATAATTAGCTCCGGCATTCGTCGTCATTGCGAGGAGCAAAGCGACGAAGCAATCCATGGCAGCCGTACCGGAACTGTGGATTGCTTCGCTACGCTCGCAATGACGGTCTTCGTCACCGCCTCAGCGCCGGCACCACCAGGAACGGGATCAATCCCAGCACCACATTGACCAGCGCGAACACGATCAGCCAGTTGTAGCCCTGGGTCCAGTCGTGAATCAGGCCGCCGGCCCAGGAGCCCAGTCCGGACCCCAGCCCGCTGCCGATCGAAATCGTGCCGAAGATGGTGCCGACCCGCTCGCCCCTGAAGATGTTGAGCGCGGTGGCCGTGATCAGCGGTCCGCGCGAGCCGATCATGCTGCCGAAGCAGATGATGAAAGCCGTCAGCAGCCAGTAGTTCGGGTAGTATTGAATGAGCCAGAGCAGGATGAGGCCGACGATCGAGATGCCGTAGCTGAACAGCACCGAGGGCCGGCGGCCGATAATGCCGTCGAGCGTGGAGATGCCGAGCATGCCGAACAGCGTCAGGATGCCGGAAAAGCCCCAGGCGGTCGCGGCCTGCAGCGGCGGAAATCCGGCGTCGATCAGATAGGCGACGATCTGCGCCGTGATCGCGTACATCGCCCCCGCGGTGAAGAAGAAGGTAGAAAACAGCGCCCAGAAGGCGTGGTGGCGCATCGCGCTGCCGAGCGTCCAGCCATTGTCGACGAAACCGGCATCGGTTTTCCGGGCGATGAGCGGCGAGCCGGTGGCGAACAGCCGCCACGGCAGCACCAACAGCGGCAGCAGCAGGCACAGCGCCACGATCCCGAACAACTGATAGGCGTCGCGCCAGCCGATCCGGTCGATCAAGAGTTGCGAGGCCGGCAACAGCACGAATATGCCGGCGCCGGTCGCCGAATACAGGATCGCCATCGCGGTCGGCAGGCGTGGGCCGAACCAGCGGCCGAGCAGGATCGAGTTCGGGACGTTGCCGATCAGGGCGATGCCGAGACCGACGCAGAGCCCGACGCTGAGCTGAACCTGCCAGAGCTGCTGCGCGTGGGCCGCGACCATGAACGCGGCGCCGAGCAGGAACAGGCCGAGCGAGTAGACGGCGCGAGGTCCGGAGCGGTCGAACAGCCGGCCGATCAGGGGCGCGGTCAATCCTCCCGCCAGCCAGGTCAGCGAATAGACCGAAACCACCTCCGCGCGGTCCCAGCCGAAATCTTCCGAGATCGGCTTGAGAAATACGGTAAAACTCTCGCCGAGGCCGCGTCCGAGCACCGACAGGGCAAAGCACAGAGCGAGCACGTTGAGCGCCGTCCGCGCTGGCTTCAGCGGTTTGGTCGGCACATCCTCCCGCGGCGTATTCTGGTCCATGGCAGCAAGGAGCGCGTTTCCACGGCGCCTAGCAAGCGCGTATAGCGAATGCGCCCATGCAGGCTAAGGCCCTATGCAGGCTTGAGCAGCACGTGGCGCTTGCGGCCCATCGACAGCTTGATCACGCCTTCGGGGGTGAGATCCTTCGGCGTCAGCAGCATCTTCTCGTCGGTGACGGGGGAGTCGTTGACGCGCAGGCCGCCGCCCTTGATCTGACGCCGCGCCTCGCCGTTGGAGGCGACCAGGCCCGCCTTGACGAAAGCCGCCAGCACGCCGAGCCCGGCCTCCAGTTCACCGCCCGAAATCTCGATCGTCGGCAGGTTCTCGGCAAACGAGCCTTCCTCGAAGGTCCGCCGCGCGGTTTCCGCCGCGGTGTTGGCGGCGTCGCGGCCGTGCAGCAGGGCGGTCGCTTCGGTCGCCAGCACCTTCTTGGCCTCGTTGATCTCGCCGCCCTGCAGGGAAGCCAGCCTGGCGATCTCATCCATCGGCAGGATCGTGAACAGCTTCAGGAATTTCACGACGTCGGCGTCTTCGGTGTTGCGCCAGTATTGCCAGAAATCGTACGGACTGAACTGGTCGGCATTGAGCCAGACCGCGCCCTGGGCGGTCTTGCCCATCTTTTCGCCCGACGCCGTCGTCAGCAGCGGCGTGGTCAGCGCGAACAATTGCGGCGTGCCCATGCGGCGGCCGAGATCGACGCCATTGACGATGTTGCCCCACTGGTCCGAGCCGCCCATTTGCAGCCGGCAATCGACGCGGCGCGACAATTCGACGAAGTCGTAGGCCTGGCAGACCATGTAGTTGAATTCGATGAAGCTCATCTCCTGCTCGCGCTCGAGACGCAGCCGCACCGAGTCCATCGTCAGCATGCGGTTGACCGAGAAATGCCGGCCTACGTCGCGCAGCATCTCGATCCAGTTCAGCTTTGTGAGCCATTCGGCGTTGTCGAGCATGACCGCGTCGCCCGGGCCTTCGCCGTAGCGCAGCACCTTGGCGAACACGCCGCGGATGCTGGCCTTGTTGGCCTCGATCTCCGCCACCGAGCGGATCGCGCGCGATTCGTCCTTGCCGGAGGGATCGCCGACCATGGTGGTGCCGCCGCCCATCAGGGTAATCGGCTTGTTACCGCTCTGCTGCAGCCAGTACAGCATCATCATGGTGAGGAAGTTGCCGATATGCAGGGACGGCGCGGTGCAGTCGTAACCGACATAGGCCGTCGCCTGGCCTTTCGCGGCGAGCGCGTCGAGGCCGTCGAAATCGGAACACTGGTGGACGAAGCCACGCTGCTGCAGGATGTTTAGAAAATCAGATTTAAATGCAGTCATTTGTGTGCGACTCTGATCATTCTTATTTCACGGTAATTGTAACTGTTGGCGGAACCCGGACGGATCAGGCTGCCGCGAGCATGGGCGCTGTGGCATTATAAGATGTGCAGGTTTGACACAAGCAGGGCTTCACTGGAGGGGTGCCTCAATCAGGCACGATGGCCATGATGCTGACGGCAGTCGGTCTGATGAGCGGCACCTCGCTCGACGGGGTCGACGTCGCCTTGATCGAAACCGACGGCAAGCGGGTGAAGTCGTTCGGCCCCTCCGGCTATCGGGCCTATACCGCCCACGAGCGCGGCCTGTTGCGCCAGGCGCTGAGCGAGGCCGTCAACCTGTCGCAGCGCGATGCCCGCCCGGGGATCCTGCGCGAGGCCGAGCGCGCCGTGACCCAGGCGCATGCCGAGGCGGTCGCCAGCTTTACCGCGCAGCACCACATTACCCGCGAGAACATCGATATCGTGGGTTTCCACGGCCAGACCGTGCTGCACCGGCCGGCGCAGAAAATGACCGTGCAAATCGGCGATGCCACAGCCCTGGCCAGGGCCATCCATATCCCCGTGATGTACGATTTCCGTGCCGCCGACGTCGAGGCCGGCGGGCAGGGCGCGCCATTCGTGCCGGTCTATCACCGCGCGCTGGCGCAATCGCTGGAGCGCGAAGGGCCGATCGTCGTGGTCAATATCGGCGGCGTTTCCAACATCACCTATATCGACGGCAACGACGTCCTGATCGCCTGCGACACCGGGCCGGGCAACGCGCTGCTCGACGATTACATGTTCCGGAAGATGGGCCAGCCGTTCGATTGCGAGGGCCGTCTGGCGGCCCAGGGCGCGGTCGATGTGCCCTGGGTGATGCGGGCGCTGCAGCACCCGTTCTTTGCGCTGCCGCCGCCGAAATCGCTCGACCGCAACGATTTCGCCTCGCTCGTGCTGCGCGAGATGCCGCCCGCCGATGGCGCGGCGACCCTGACGGCGTTTACTGCGGAAGCCATCGCCCGCATCGTGCCGCTGCTGCCGAAGGAGCCGAAGAGCTGGATCGTCGCCGGCGGCGGCGCCCGCAACCTCACTTTGCTGCGGATGTTGCGCGAGCGTCTCGCCCCGGCCACCGTGGAATCGGCCGACGCGCTGGGTTGGTCGGCCGACGCCATCGAGGCGCAGGCGTTCGGCTTTCTGGCCGCCCGCGGCTTGAAAGGCCTGCCGCTGAGCTATCCCGCCACCACGGGCGTGCCGATCCCGATGACCGGCGGGGTGATCGCGCGGCCGTGATGAGGATGCAGTTGCATCGACCTTGACAGCTTAATGCATTTGCATTGATATTAATGCATCTGCATGAAACTGCGAGGATGACCATGGCCGCGCCGCTAAAACTTATCAGCCACAAGCTATGTCCCTATGTGCAGCGCGCGGTGATCGCGCTGAACGAGAAGGGCGTTGTGTTCGAGCGGGTGGATATCGATCTCGCCAACAAGCCCGACTGGTTCCTGAAGCTATCGCCGCTCGGCAAGGTGCCGGTGCTGACCGTTGGCTCCGATAAGGGCGAGATGGCGTTGTTCGAGAGCAATGTCATCTGCGAGTATATCGAGGAGACCCAAGGAGGTGCAAAACTGCATCCGCAGGATCCGCTGCAGCGCGCCCAGCACCGGGCATGGATGGAATTCGGCTCCGCCATTCTGAGCGATCTATGGGGCCTCGAAACCACCACCGATGCCGCGATCTTCGAGAGCAAGCGCGAGGCGGTTGCCGCGAAGTTTGCGCGTGTCGAGGCCGCCCTGGGCGGTGGCCCGTTCTTCGCGGGCGAGAATTTCAGCCTGGTGGATGCGGTGTTTGCGCCGATCTTTCGCTATTTCGACGTGTTCGATGAGTTCATCGATCTCGCAATCTTCGCGAAAACGCCGAAGCTTCGGCAGTGGCGAACGGAGCTGGCGAAACGGCCCAGCGTTCAGGCTGCGGTCGGGGCTGACTATCCCGAACTGCTGCGCGCGTTCCTGGTCCGTCACGACGCGCATCTCTTGAAGCTCGCCGCGTAACGGCATGCCAGCGTTCGGCGGGTAGGGTGGGCAAAGGCGCACTCTTCGCGCCGTGCCCACCATTGCACGTGAAGCAAAAAATGGTGGGCACGCTTCCGTCTCCGCTCTTCGAGCTACGGCGGAATCTTTGCCCACCCTACGCAACCGCATCCTGCGCGAACGCTTTCGTGTCCCGGGCGCGATGCGGCGCGAAGCGCTGCTTCGCAGAACCGGGACCCATTGGGTCCGACGAGACGATTGAGAGATGGGCCCCGGCTCAGCCGTGCATCACTGCGTGATGCGCGGCGTCCGGGGCACGAGCACTGCTCAGCGAACGTTGGCGAGGCGCATGTCGAGATAGCCGGTCACCGTTTCCATCAGCGGCTGCAGTTTGCCGTCGAAGAAATGGTTGGCGCCCGGGATGATCTGCTGATCGATCACGATGCCCTTCTGGGTCTTGAGCTTCTCGACCAGGGTGTTGACGTCCTTGGGCGGCACCACCGCATCCTTCTCGCCATGCACGATGAGCCCC
>JAUXWH010000318.1 GCA_030681365.1 Bradyrhizobium sp. | reverse complement strand
GCCGATGTCGTGCACCCGCTGCGGCTCGGCCAGGATCTCGCCCACGGTCATGCGCGGATTGAGCGAGGCGTAGGGGTCCTGGAAGATGATCTGCATGTGCCGGCGCAGCCGGCGCAGCGCATCCTTGCCGAGATTGGCGATCTCCTCGCCCTTGAAGCGCACCGAGCCCGACGTCGGGTCCATCAGGCGCAGCACCAGCCGTCCCGTGGTGGATTTGCCGCAGCCGGATTCTCCGACCAGCGCCAGCGTCTCGCCGCGCGCGATCTCGAAGCTCACATCCTCGACGGCGCGCACCAGTCCGATCTGCCGGCGCAGGATGATGCCGCGGCTGACCTGGAAATGCTTGACCAGGCCGTTGACCTGCAGGACCGGGACTTGGCTCATGCCGCCACCTCGACCGGGGCCTTCCAGCAGGCGACCAGATGGCCGGGCGCGATGTCGCGCAGGGGAGGCGGCGCCTCGCGGCAGCGCCGGTCGGCGAACGGGCAGCGCGGCGCGAAGCGGCATCCCCTGGGCTGGTTGTTGGGGCTCGGCACCGTGCCTTCGATGGTGGCAAGCCGCGCGCGGTCGACGTCGAGCCGCGGGATCGAGCCCAACAGGCCGATGGTGTAGGGGTGCTGGGGATCGGCGAACAGGTCGGCGACATCGGCGCTCTCGACGATCTGGCCAGCGTACATCACCAGCACCTGGTCGGCGACTTCGGCGATCACGCCGAGATCATGGGTGATGATCAGGATCGCCATGCCGAGCCGGCGCTGCAGGTCGCTCAGGAGATCGAGAATCTGCGCCTGGATGGTGACGTCGAGCGCGGTGGTCGGCTCATCCGCGATCAAGAGCGCCGGCTCGCACGACAGCGCCATCGCGATCATGACGCGCTGGCGCATGCCGCCGGACAGGCTGTGCGGATAGTCGTCGATGCGCTGCGCCGCCGAGGGAATCCGCACCAGTTCGAGCATTTCGACCGCGCGCGCTTTTGCAGCCTGCGGCGACATCGTGGTGTGGGCCAGGATCGCCTCAACGATCTGCTGGCCGATGGTGTGGACCGGGTTGAGCGACGTCATGGGCTCCTGGAAGATCATCGACATCTTGCCGCCGCGCAGCCTGCGCCGCTCGTCGGTCGATAGCGTCAGCACGTCGCGGTCGCCGAACATGATCGCCTCGGCCGCGACGTTGCCCGGCGGGCTCGGCACCAGGCCCATGATGGAGAGCGACGTTACGCTCTTGCCGCAGCCGGATTCGCCGACCAGGCCGACGGTGCGGCCGCGCGGCACCCTGAAGCTGATACCGTCGACGGCGCGGAACAGGCCGCGGTCCGTTGCGAAGTGAGTCTTGAGGTCGCGGACCTCCAGGAGCTTTTCCATCAGTGCGAGTAATCCAGGCCCTTGTAGAAGGTGTTCTGATAGAGCATGTGCGGCCGGACACCCTTCATCTTCTTGAGGCTCGTGGTGTACATGGCGATGTTCATCACCGGCATCCACAGATGCTCGCCCATCACCTTTTCCTGGACGCGGGCGTAGTTCAGCGCGCGGTCGGCGTCGGTCAGCGCCGCGCGGCCGGCTTGCAGCCACGCGTCGGTCTCGGGGTCCTTCCAGTTCATGCGGTTGGGTGTCGGAATGTTCTTGGAGTTGAAATAGATGTTCATCAACTCGCCCGCCGAGATATAGGGCACCGTCACGGTCCAGAGCTCGTAATCCTGCTTGGCCATCTCGGCCGGTGCGATGGTGGAATCGTAGCCGACGATCTTCCAGTCGACGCCGATCTTGCGCATGAAGCCCTGGATCGCCTCGGAGACGCGGGGGAAGTAGGCGACCTGTACGAACAGGACCTTGGGCGCGAGCTTGACGCCGTCCTTCTCGCGGATGCCGTCGGTTCCTACCTTCCAGCCGGCCTCATCCAGCAGCGTCTTCGCGCGTTCGACGTCTTCCTTGATGATGCCCTTGGTCTTCTCGGCGAAATCGAGCGCCATTGGATCGACGAAGGTGAACGCCGGCTCGGCATTGCCGAACATGATGCCCTTGACGATGTCGGCGCGGTTGATGGCGATGTTCATCGCCTCGCGGACACGCTTGTCGGCCACCATCGGCCGGGTGATCTTGTAGCCATAGTACATCAGCTGGAAGTTGGGCTTGGCCTCCTGGACCGTGAGGTTCGGCGCAGACTTGACCTGCTGGATGAACTGCAGCGGGATCTGGTGGGTGACGTCGAACTGCCCGCCCAGCATGGCGGCGACGCGGCTGGCATCCTCCGGCACGATCTTGATGCTGAGCTTCTCGAACTTCACCGGACCCTTGTTCTGGTACATCGATGGCCCCCATTTGTAGGCGTCGTGGCGCTTCAGCACGATCTCGGTGCGCGGCTGCCAGCTCTCGAAGCACCAGGGCCCGGTGCCGTCGATCGCCTTGATGCCGTAGTCCTTGCCGAGCGATTCCACGCTTTCCTGATTGTGGATCGCGTTGGTGTACATGGTGAGCTGCATCAGCAGTTCGGAGTAGGGCTCGTTCAGTTCGTATTCGACGGTATAGGGATCGGGCGCGCGCAATTCCTTGATGTTGCCGGCGCGCCAGGCGTAGGGCGCCTTGGTTTCCGGATCCTTCAGGCGCTTGAAGGTGTAGATCTTGCCGTCCGGCGAGACGGTCCACGACTTCGCGAGATAGGGGATCGGCGTCTTGCCGTCCCAGTCGAGCGCCAGCAGCGTGTCCTGGAACATGTTGACGATATCGGAGGTCGGCGACCAGGTCGTGCGCTGGCCGTCGTAATGCGGCGCGTCCAGCGACTTCATGACCTTCAGAGTCTGCGCCCCGGTCGCCGAGGAAATCCCGGCCACACCAAGCAACGCCACAGCGGCGGTGATAATGCCTCGCATCGTCCTTGCTCCCTTGCTCGAGTTTCTGGATTGAAGCGTCCAGTTCCTTTAGAGTGCGCATCCCCCACACAGAACGGTCCGGATCATGTCTGCAGCCTCGGATCGAGGACATCGCGGAAGGCGTCGCCCAGAAGGTTGGCGGCCAGCACGATCACGAAGATCGCGCAGCTCGGGATCGTTGCGATGTGCGGCGCCATGAAAAGGAAGTCGCGGCCCTGGGCCGCCATCATGCCGAGTTCGGCGGTCGGCGGCTGCGCGCCCATGCCGAGGAAGCCGAGCGCCGAGCCGATCAGGATGATCTGGCCGAAGCGCAAGGTCAGGAACACGAAGATCGTCGAAATGCAGTTGAGCGTCAGGTAGCGCCAGATCAGCGCGCCGTCCGACACGCCTACCGCGCGGCCGGCTTCCATGAATTCCTGGCCCATGACGCCGACCGCGGCACCCCGCGCCACCCGCGCGACGTCGGGCACGGTGGCGACGACCAGCGCGATGACCACGGCGGTGAGGCCCGCGCCGAAGATCGCGGCCACCGCGAGCCCGATCAGGATCGCGGGGAACGCCAGCATCACGTCGACCAGCCGCATGATCCAGCCGTCAAGGCGCCGGTAATAGGCGGCGAGAATGCCGAGAACGCCGCCGATCAGGCCGCCGACGATCACGCCGACCAAACCGAGCATCAGCGTGCTGCGCGTGCCGTAGATGGTGCGGCTCAGGATGTCGCGACCGGTGTTGTCGGTGCCGAACCAGTGCTCGGCGCTGGGCGGCTGCATTACCTTGGTGAGGTCGGTGAAGTAGGGATCGTAAGGCGAGATCCACGGCGCGAACAGCGCCGCCGTCACGATCCCGGTGAGCAGCAGCGCGGCCGCCGCCGCCACCCGGTCGCGCGCCAGCCGGCGCATGATGCCGGCGCGGGCGAACACCGTTGCTTCGGGATCCACGGCAAAGGGGGTTTCGAGGGCCTCGACGCTCATCGACGCTGCACCCTGGGATCGAGATAGACGTAGAGCACGTCGACCACGAGGTTGATCGACAGGAAAGCGACGGCGAGGATCATGATGGCGCCTTGCGCGGTCGGGAAATCGCTGGAGACGATGGCGCCGACCGCGAGCCGGCCGACGCCGGGCCAGGAGAACATTGTTTCCGTGACCACGGCGCCGCCGAGCAGGAAGGCCGCCTGCAGCCCGATCAGGGTGACGACGGGGATCATGGCATTGCGCAGCGCATGATGAATGATCACCACCGTCTCGCGCAGTCCCTTGGCGCGCGCCGTGCGCACGAAATCGGCGCCCAGCACTTCCAGCACGGCGGTGCGCGTCAGCCGCGCGATCGGACCGATCAGCACCAGGCCGAGCGTCGTGGCAGGCAGGATCAGGCTCGGTAATCCGCCGTCCCATACCGGCCCGGTGCGGCCGGTGAATGGCAGCAAGGCCCATTTGAAGCCGACATACTGGATCAGGATCAGGCCGATGAAGAACACCGGCATCGAAACGCCCGCCACCGAACAGGCCATGATGACGCGATCGGAGAGGCGGCCGCGATTCACCGCCGCCAATGTTCCCAGGGCTAGACCGCTGGGCACCGCGATCAGCATCGCTCCCACCATCAGCTCGACGGTCGGGCCGATGGTCATCGCCAGTTCTTCGCTCACCATCCTGTTGGAAATGATCGAGCGGCCGAGATCGCCGCGTATCACCCGCATGATGTATTCGAAGAACTGGACCGGGATCGAGCGGTCGAGGCCAAGCTCGAGTCGGATAGCCGCGATGGTCTCGGCGCTGGCATCGGGCCCGGCGATGATCATCGCGGGATCGGCCGGCACCACCTGCAACAGACAGAAACAGAGGAAGAGAACCCCGATCAAGGCGGGGAAGGAAATCAGCAGACGATGGACAATCTGTTGTGCCATCCGACGCCAACGGACACGTTAGGCCAATGGAAAGCGCCGCCGCTTGCGCGAACGTCGTGCAGTCCCCTCCCTGGCAGCTGCGCTTCGTCCGACGTGCGCGAGCTTTGATTATTTCGAGATACTGGCATGCACCGGACGCGGCGTCACGTTCAATCTGCAGAACGTTTTCCAACTGCGCGCCCTTGTCGCGCGCAACCGTGGCGATGCTTCGCGGCATGGCGAACGCGTGCGACGGGTCTAATTCCGCGACGCGATAAATGCGGATTCCCGAAGAGGGATACCGGAGTGCGATACGAAAGGGCGCGCTTCAGCGCAGCCCTTCATACACCATGAAGCCGCGCGCGACCGCGAGCTTGCGCAACGCGCGCGGAACCAATTTTTGCGATTGATGACCGATGTAACGCCACGACGTCAGTCTGAAATCCCTGAGCTGGCGGCGATCGCTTTCGAACGGCGCCAGCAATCCGGTCAGGCTCAGCGGTGAATGCGCGCGGGTGTTGAACGGCAGCAGCAGCAATTCCAGATGCGCCGGCCTGCCATCCTCCGAGACGGCGGCAATGCCGGCGACCGCCGCCAGCATTTCTTCCGAAACCACCGATATGATATCCTCGATCTCGCGGCGGCTCTCGGCTGAAAACAGCGCGGTGAAGCTGCGATCCTTCAGATCGCAGCCGAGCAGGGCGCAGACGCGGGTTCCGGCGACGCGAAACGGGTAGCCGGTGGCGCTGTCGTAGGCCAGCACGAAGATGTCGCCAAGCAGTTCGCGCACCGCGCCGGGTTCGATCTCGCTGCGATCGGGAGCGCGCGCGTCGCCGCGCTTCTGGTCCCAATAGGCGTAAAACTCTCGGCTCGACGGATGTTTCATTATTCGGCCTTGCCCCTGACGCCCGGCCGGGCGGGACAGATCGGTCCCGCTTTCGCCCACGCGCATTCCCCGGTTTGTTTTGCAAGACAGGCTGTGCAGCGTCCATGCCGCGGACGCGTTTTCGCCGCGGTGGCGGCGTCTTTGCGCCGTTAACGTTAAGTTAACTATGGGCTTGGGGATCGGCGCGGAGCTGGCTAGGGTCCGCTCGCTCACATGAGCCGGTTATCTCCAGGGGCCGGCGAGTTGGTGCACGGGCGGCGTCAAACAGTTTGGTCATCGCGCGGGGAGGGGTGGGGATGTCACCCAGGGCCTCGGCGCGAAAAGATCAGCATGGATGAGGGAGGGTGTTCTCAGCACCCTCCCTTTTTTCGTTGCGGCGTAGCGTTCACCCTCGTGCCCCGGACGCAGCGCAGCGCCTCTTGCGGTGCGCTGCAGAGCCGGGGCCTATCTGGCAGTGCGGGCTCCCAATGGGTCCCGGCTCTGCGGAGCAGCATGCCGGACGATGCTTCGCATCGCCGGGAGAACGCTGCACCGCGTCCGGGACACGCGTCACGAGTTCAATTCATTCGCGAGATCGCGCCAGTCCGGATTCAGCTTCTCGATCAGGTCGATCTTCCATGCGCGTCGCCAGCGCTTTAACGAATGCTCTCTTGCGCGCGCTTCAAGGATGGAATCAAACGTCTCGAAATAGACGAGTTGGTCAGCTTCGGACTGCCGCGTAAAGCCGGGAACGAGCTTGCCTTTATGGACTGCCATTCGTCGAGCGAGATTATTGGTGACGCCGATATACAGCGTGCCGTTCCGCTTGCTCGCGAGAATGTAGACAAAGAATGGCCCCGTCATTTCCCTCTCGTGCCCCGGACGCAGCGCAGCGCGTAGCGGTGCGCTGCTGAGCCGGGGCCCGGTTTATTGGCGGGAATGCCGCGATGCCAAGCCTTGCGTCCCGGCTCAGCAGAGCAGCGTGAAGAACGCTGCACCGCGTCCGGGACACGCGAGATGGCCGTTTGCGCCCTTGCGCTGCCCGGCCAAGCCGCCTATTGGGGCGCAATCGCTCCCGTGAGCCGCTTGCTTCAGGTCTTGAGCCCTTGGAATCCCCGCCAGAATTGCCGCAGGACAGCCCGCGCGAACCGATCCTGACGCTGCCCGGCGCGCTGACCGCCTATGTGCTGCTGATTGCGGTCATTCACCTGCGCGTGCTGCTGCCGCCCGATCTGGAATACTGGACCATCGAGATGTTCGGCTTCATTCCGAAGCGCTACGATGCCACGCCGCTGGCGTTCGCCTTTCCAGGCGGCGCCGGAGCCAAGGTCTGGACCTTCGTCACCTATTCGCTGCTGCACGCCAATCTCAGCCATATCGGTTTCAACGTGCTGTGGCTGCTGCCGTTCGGCAGCGCACTGGCGCGCCGCTTCGGCGCGGTCAGGTTCTTCGTCTTCATGGCGGTAACCGCGGTGGCCGGTGCGCTGGCGCACCTCGTCACCCATGAGCACGCGATCGCACCGATGATCGGCGCTTCGGCGTCGGTGTCCGGCGCGATGGCGGCCGCGATCCGCTTTGCCTTCGTGCAGGGAAGCTTCCTGTCGTTCAACCGCGGCGACGCCGATGCGGCGGCGCGCGTGCCGGCGCTTTCGCTGCTGCGTGCCTTCCGCGACCCGCGCGTGCTCGGCTTTCTCGCGGTCTGGTTCGGCGTCAACATCATCTTCGGCGTCGGATCGATCGCGATCGGCACCGAAGGCGACAGCGTCGCCTGGCAGGCCCATATCGGCGGATTTTTCGCAGGGTTGTTGTTGTTTTCGCTGTTCGATCCGGTGCCGCGCGCGCCGGCCGATGCCGCGGATGCGACCTTTCCCGATGTTCCGGATCGCGGTTGATCATCGCTTGCGGCGCAACCCGATTTCATTCATCATCGCCGGTCTATGTAGCAGTGCTTGAGCCCGCGTGCTTATGGCCGTGCTTCCCAAACGCGCGCCTGCAACGAAATCGGCGCTGGGCTGTTGATTGAAGGCTCAAGGGAACAAAGATCGCGCTCGCTTCAGGGAGCGATCGGCTTCAGGGAGACGACAATGACGGTACGAGCAATTCTCGACACCAAGGGCCATCACATCGAGAGCGTCGATCCGGACGTCAGGCTTTCGGCCGCGATCAAGCTTCTGGCTGATCGAAAGATCGGCGCCGTACTGGTGATGAGCAAAGGCCGCATCGAGGGCATCCTGTCGGAGCGCGACATCGTGCGCGTGCTCGGCGAACGTGGCGCCGGCGTGCTGGAAGAACCGGTCAGCGCCGTGATGACACGCAAGGTTGTCAGCTGCAGGCAGTCCGATACGGTCGCCGCAATCATGGAAATGATGACGCTGGGCAAGTTCAGGCATCTGCCGGTGGTCGAGGAAGGCATGGTGGTCGGCCTGATCTCGATCGGCGACATCGTCAAATGGCGGGTGCACGAATTCGAAATGGAGCAGGAAGCGCTGCAGAACTACATCAAGAGCGCCTGATCCAGGGGCCTTCAGGGCAGGCCGCTGGGATCACGGCGCCTTGTCGACGACAGCACCCGGCTCGCCGGGCACTGGCGCCAGCATGTGGATGGCTTCCTGGATGGAGTCGATGGCGCGCTCGGCGGCACGTGCGCCATGCGCAATCAGATCCTCGGCGCGGTGGAAGTCGAACCAGCCGATTTGACCAACGCGCGGCGTGATCAGCAGGTCCGGCGGATCTCCGGCGAGACGCGCGCGGGTGATGCGGTCCTGCATGATGTTGAACGCATCGACCATGACCGAGGAGATGCCCGGCCGGCTGCCGCTGCCGAAGAATTCGCGTTTCATGGTGCGCTCGGCGGAAAACAACCGGCCGAAGCCGCGTTTCGGCGGCGCCGGCCCGATCGAGGCCTCCGGCGCGGCCGCTGTTGGGCCGTGGGCATAGATCGTGGTGGAGAAGATGTCGCTGCAGAGATTGGCAGCGATGACGATTTCCGCCCCCAATGCTCGCGCCGCCGACACCGGCACCGGATTGACCAGCGCGCCGTCGACCAGCCAGCGATCGCCGACCAGGACGGGCGAGAAAATCCCGGGCAGCGCATACGAGGCGCGCATCGCATCGACGATGGGGCCGTGGGTCAGCCAGATCTCGTGGCCGGTGCGGACTTCGGTCGCCACGGTCGCGAATTTCAGCGGCAGGTCCTCGATCAGGGTCGGGCCGATCGCGGCCTCCAGCTGCGACGCCAGCCTGTCGCCGCCGATCAGGCCGGAGCCGTTGAGACGGATGTCGAGATAGCCGAGGATATTGCGCGGCAGCAGGCCGCGCGCCCATTGCTCCAGCGTATCGAGTTGCCCGGCGGCATAGGCGCCGCCGATTACCGCGCCGATCGAGGTGCCGACCACGACATTGGGAACGATGCCGTGGGCCAGCAATGTCCTGAGAATTCCGATATGGGCGAATCCGCGCGCGGCGCCGCCACCCAGCGCCAATCCGATAACCGGGCGCCTGATACTGCCGAGCCCGACTTTGTTCTGGTTATCGACGCCGCGACCGATCAAACTCTTCAACACCTGACACTCCTTGCAGGACAAACACCCTTCGCAAGGCACTTCGCTATGATTTCAGCCCGTCGAAAGCATCAACAAGCATAGTTCGTGCCGCGGACCAGATTGTGACCGGATCGTGGCCTCAAGGGAACGTTAGATCAACCCTTGAGCATTTTCCTGGTTCCATGGCGGGAACATGTTGCGAACGGCTTGCCACAGGCTTGAATTTGCCGCGTTTTCGGTGAAAAGCATCTTTCATGACATCAGGGGATAAAGGGACTGCTGGATCCGGGTGGGGCGGACGCCTGTTTCCGACGGTTGGACTTGCCGCGATTCTGGCGGTCGCGCTGGCAGCTCCTGCCTCGGCGCAGATGTTCAGCGACCGGCCGCCGCCGGTGCCGCCGGCGTCGGTCCCGGAAGCGCCACCGGCGATGAATCTGGCCCCGCCGTCCGGTCCGGCGTCGACTCCGGTTTTGCCCCCGGTTTTGACGCAGCCGTCGACCGCCGCGGTGCCGCCGGTGGTTTCGCCGCCGGCCGCATCGACCGCCGGCCAGGCCGTGCTGTCGCTGACGGCGCGCTACGGCAAGGACCTGCCGGTCATCAATAACGGGCTGGTGTGGCGGGTGTTCGCCGACAAGCCCGATGAGACCGGCGTTTTCAAACTGATCCGCGAGGACCGCGGCGCCACCCCCAACATCGTGCTGCCACCTGGCGGCTACGTCGTCCATGTCACGATGGGCCTGGTCAGCGCGGTGCGGCCGGTGACGCTGAAGTCCGAGACCGACCGCGAATCCTTCGTGCTGCCGGCCGGCGGCCTGCGCATCGAGGGACGCGTCGGCACCAGCCGGATTCCACCGAACCAGATTTCCTTTGCGCTCTACAAGGGCAGCCAGTTCGATGGCGACGAGCGCGGTCCGCTGATGCCGAACGTCGCCGCCGGCGACGTCGCGTTGCTGACCGAGGGCACCTATTACATCATTTCGAACTACGGCGACGCCAATTCCGTGGTGCGTTCGGATATTCGCGTGCAGGCCGGCAAGCTGACCGACGTGGTCATCACCCATCGCGCTGCGGTGATCACCCTGAAACTGGTCAGCGACAAGGGCGGCGAAGCGCTGGCGAACACCGCGTGGTCGGTGATCACGCCGGGCGGCGACGTCATCAAGGAATCGATCGGCGCATTCCCGCGCGTCGTGCTGTCCGAAGGCGAATATCGCGCCATCGCCAAGAATGAAGGCAAGGTGTTCGAGCGTCCCTTCAACGTCGTCAACGGCGTCGACGGCGAGATCGAGGTCGTCGCGCGCTAGCTAGTCGACGCCTCGCGATGTCATTCGACTGTCATAGTCGCTAATGCGGCCTAACCATCGAAACACTTTGAACCGTCATAATCGCCGGATCGGCGTACCTCTCCCGCAATTTTCACACCGCGTTAAGCCCGCCTGCATTGGATGCCTTCGGGTTGAACATTTGCGGTGTGGGGCATGACATGATTGCGGCCAAGAATTCGTCCAGGAATTCGTTCCAGGATTCCTCCAAGAATTCGTCCGGCAAATTCATCGCCGAGATGTTCGATGACGTCCCGGTTCTGCAGCGCAAATGGCAGGCGGCGGTGCGGCCAGGCGAAGGGCTGCCACGCTATGAAGAAGTAATGCTGGGCAGCCTCGGACGGCTGGCGGATCACATCGTCCTGCTGAAAAGCTATCATGGCACGCTCGATGTATCCCGCACCGGCCGCTACGCGCAGAAATGGCTCGGCGACGACCGCTGGGACATTCCCCTGAGCGAATTGCCGCCGGATTGCGCCACCGCGCTCAACGAAGCCGCGGCCAGCGCGCTTCGGAACGGCCGTCCTTACCTCGCCTCCGCGCATCGCGTGCGCGATGGGGTGGTGCAGACCTACGATATTCTGGCGCTGCCAACCGCCTCGCGCTGGGGCGGCACGCTGATCGGCGTCTACGTCAACGAGCGCGGGCTGCAGTTCAATCTGCTGGATGCGATTTTCACCACCACCGACGAGGGCGTCCTGTCGCTCGCGGCGGTCCGCAATTCGGCCGGACAACCGTTCGATTTCCAGATCGTCCATCACAATCAGGGCGCGTCCCGGCTGCTGAAGCTGCCATCGACCGACCTGCTGTGGCACCGGCTCAGGACAGGCGGAAACCTGCTGTGTTTGCCTGACGTGATCGAGCGGTTGCTCGACGTCATCAGGAGTGGCGAAGGTCAGCAGTTCGAAATCGACAGCGATGATCGCAATCTGAAGCTCGGCGCGAGGGCTTTCGGCGACATTCTCTCGTTGACGGTGTCCGACGTCACGGCGCTGAAGCGGCGCGAAGCCTCATTTCGCCTGCTGTTCGACAACAACCCGATGCCGATGTGGGTTTTCGATGCCGAGACCACCGGCTTCATCAGCGTCAATGATGCGGCTGTGCAGCATTACGGGTACAGCCGCGAGACCTTCCTGCGCATGAAGCTTCGGCAGATCTGGCCTGAAGATGAGTGGGTGATTCACACCGAGGCCCTGCAGCAGGTCGGCGACAGCTATCATTCCGGCCGCAACTGGCGGCATCTCAAGGCCGATGGCAGCGAGATCCAGGTGCTGACATTCGGACGGCGCGTTGCGTTCGAGGGCCGCGACGGCTTTCTCGTGGCTGTCGCCGACATCACCGAACGGCGCAAGGCCGAGGCCCGGATTGCCCATATGGCGCATCACGATGGCCTGACGAATCTGCCGAACCGCGAACTTTATCAGGATCGCCTCAGGCAGGCGCTGGAGCAGAGCCAGCCCGGCAACAAGCGGGTGGCGGTGCTGTGCATCGATCTCGATCTGTTCAAGAACGTCAACGATTCCTTCGGCCATCCGATGGGCGACCGCCTGTTGAAAATGGTGGCCGACCGGCTGAGGTCGGAAGTTCGCGGCAACAATCTGGTGGCGCGACTTGGCGGCGACGAGTTTGCGGTCGTGCTGGCCGCCGATGTCTCGCCGAACGAGGCGAGCGATTACGCGGCCCGGCTGATCAAGACCCTCAGCGCGCGTTATGACATGGACGGCATCGAGATCGTCATTGGCGCCAGCATCGGCATCGCACTGTCGCCCGGCGATGGCGACACCAGCGAGGAATTGATGCGCAACGCCGACATGGCGCTGTACCGCGCCAAGTCCGACGGCGGCGGCGTTCATCATTTCTTTGAGAGGGAAATGGACCGGCAAGCGCAAAAACGCCGCGACATGGAGCTTGATCTGCGTCGGGCCTTCGCCAACGGCGAATTTGAAGTTCATTATCAGCCGCTGGTCGATATTGCGGCGGACCGGATCAGCGGCTTTGAATCGCTGCTGCGCTGGCGCCACCCCGAGAAGGGCATGATCTCGCCGGCAGACTTCATCCCGGTTGCCGAGGATATCGGGCTGATCGTCGCGTTGGGCGAGTGGGTGTTGCGGCAGGCCTGCACCGAGGCGGCGAAATGGCCCGCCGACGTCAAGGTCGCCGTCAACCTGTCGCCGGTGCAGTTTCGCAGCCGCAGCCTGGTTCAGGTGGTGATTTCGGCATTGGCGCAGTCCGGATTATCGCCGCTGCGGCTCGAGCTCGAAATCACGGAATCGCTGTTCCTGGCGGAGACCGAGGCCAATCTCGCGATCCTGCATCAGTTGCGCGAACTCGGCGTCAGCATTTCGATGGACGATTTCGGCACCGGCTATTCCAGCCTCAGCTATCTCCGAAGCTTCCCGTTCGACAAGATCAAGATCGATCGTTCCTTCATCAAGGATCTGGCTCAGCGCTCCGACTGCGTTGCGATCGTGCGGGCGATCTCCGGCCTCGGCCGCAGCCTCAACATCACCACCACGGCCGAAGGCGTGGAAACCGTCGACCAGCTCGACTGGTTGCGCGCCGAAGGCTGCAATGAGGTGCAGGGCTTCCTGTTCAGCGCGGCGCGGCCCGCCGCCGAGGTCGAGGCGCTGCTGCTCCGGTTCGGCCGCCGCGCATCGAAAGCGGCGTGAGACGCTGCCGAGATCAGGCGAATATCGTCATGCCCGGACTTGATCCGGGCATCCATCCTTCTTCACAAGAATCTTTCGCGATTGATGGATTGCCGGGTCAAGCCCGGCAATGACGAATTTACTAAAACCGCGTCACGATATCGGCGAGCGCCGGGCGCGGGCGGTCTTCGCTGGGCCTCATTGGCGTGCCGACGTGAATGAAACCGGCGAGCTTTTCGTCCGGCTTCAGCCCGAACCCGTCCAGCACGTCGCGATCGAAGGCGAACCAGCCGGTCAGCCAGTTCGCGCCGTAGCCGAGCGCGGTGGCCGCGGTCACGATGTTCATGGCGCTGGCGCCCGCGGATAATTCCTGCTCCCACGCCGGCACCTTGGGATGCGGTTTGGTGAAGCTGACCACGGCGATTACCAGCGGAGCATCCATCAGCCGGCGCTTCTCGATCTCGATCTCGGCGGCCGGGGCCTGCGGGTTCTTCCGCGCGAAAACCTGCGAGATCACCTCGCCGGCGCGCGCGCGGCCATCGCCCTCGAACACGATGAAGCGCCACGGCGTCAGCTTGCCGTGATCGGGCACCCGCGCGCCGATGGTCAGAATGGTCTCGAGCTCGGCGGCCGAGGGGCCGGGACCGCTCATCTCGCGCGGCTTCACCGAGCGGCGGATTTTCAGTAGTTCCAGGGCATCGGGCATCGAAGTTCCAGTTTTTCAAGGTGTGCAGCAGATATCTGCATCTGCGAGGCGATAGCAAGCCGCATCGGATTACAAGCGCTCCAGATCGGTATTGCAGACCGGGTTGCCCGGCCGGATCATTGATCCCGGTCAAAGAGCTACACAGAAATGCCCTTATCATTAGAATTTGTGAACCCTTCCGGACACCTGCCGATGCTGGAATCGAAAAAGATCGATCAGAATGCGACCGCGGGCCACCCCGTCAGTGCGGTCAAGCTGCCGGCGGTTCTCACCGCGCACATCGATGCCTGGGCACGTGCGCAAGGGATCAACCGTTCCGAGGCCATTCAGCGTTTGATCGAATTGGGCCTGGAGTCGGAAGCCGCGGCTCACACCAAACCGGTGTCGTGCCGTGATGCCGCGGCGCTCGAAGAACTGGCGGCAAGCCAGCTCGATCAATTCATCGATCCGGATACGCCTCAGGAAGAGCGCGAACGCCGCATCCACCGCCTGACGGAAGGGCCGCCGGAATTCGTCAATCTACGCATCGATCTGCCGAAACGCGGATCCTGAAGGGTCGTTTCACTTCCGGATCGGCAGCCGATCGGACCTATTGCTTGCGCGCAGGGGCAGGGGCCGCAGGGTGGCCCGGTGCGCAATTGATGCTGCCGATGGTGTTGGGACCGTACTGCACGAAGCCGGATGCGGTGGTCGGCGAATGCGGCGCCGAGATCGGCAGATAGATATAGCAGATGGTTCCATCGACGGGATCGCGCAGGCGCTGGATCACGGTGTCCTGCAGCGGCCCCGCGAACTGGCGCTCCAGGATCATCTTCGGCAGCTTCGCCCATTCGGCCGATTGCTGGAACTGCTGCGGCGGGGCCTGGCCGGGCTGTTGCTGCGCCAACGCCCTCGGGCACGCGGCGGCGACCAATGCCGCGACGGCAATGTACGAAAGCATAGTCGGCAGGCCTGGCACTACGGCGCAACTCCATCGAAGCATCTGCGCTGCTTCTAGCCCAGTCAGAATTCGACCGCCATACCCGCGCGACCAATATGCTCGTTGCCGCCGCCGTTGGAATAGCTGCCATAGACCACCGTCGGCATCGCGAAATTCAGCCGGTGGGAAACGCCGACACCGACGCCGGTCTCGCCGCGATAATAGCCGGTGTTGACCGCGATAGTGGTTTTGCCGGCCGCCGAAGGCATCAGCACCGGCGCGACGGCCACCGCGGCGACGATGCCGCGTCGCGCCTCGCGCTGATTGTCGGTGATCTGGCTCTGCAATCCGCCGATCTGCGACTGGAATCCGGAGACGGTCGACTGCAGCTGCCCGACGTTGACGGCGTCGGTCTGGTTGACGCCGGCGGCGACGTTGGTGAGGCGGCGCTCGTTGCCGGCGGAGCCGAACGATACGGTGTTGGCGACGGTGTTGGTCGAGCCCGAGCCGATTGATACGGAATTCGCGGCGGTGGCGCTGCTGTTGGGACCGAGCGCCGTGGCCAGCGATCCCGTGGCCACGGCGCCGTCACCGAACGCCGCGCCGCCATTGGCCGCCGAGGCCGCCGCACCCACCGCAACCGATCCGGTGGCGGACGCGCCGGTGCCGATCGCGATGGCGTTGACGCCGGTCGCCGACGCGCTCAGCCCCATCGCGATGGCGCCGCTTTGCGTCGCCTGCGCATTGCTGCCGAACGCCAGCGAGTCGGCGCCGCTGGCATTCGATCCCGAACCGATGGCGGCGGCGTTGGTGCCGGTCGCGGATGCCACGGGTCCGCTGCCGTTGGCGCGAATGTAGTTCGATCCCGTACCGCCGCTGCCTATGCCGGCGACAACGCTGGCAAGGTTGGCGATATCGGCGGTGTTGGCCGCGACCTGCTGGTTGGTGGCGTAGAGCTGGCTGCCGTTGACGGCGTCGGTGCTGGTCGACGTCACCGCGCCGCTCGCTACGCCGGTGACGGTGCGGTTGCCCGACGTGCCGGACACGTCGATCGTGTCGCCGTCGGTGGAGGCGCCCACCGTGATAATTCGCGTCGTCGTATTCTGCTGCACCAGTCCGATCGCGCCGCTGCCGAGCTGGGTCTGCAGGCTGGTCAGGCTGGCGGCATAGGCGGTCATCCACGTGTTGACCGCGCCGAAGGCGCCGCCGATATTGTCGTAGGTCGTGCCCTGGATCGTGTAGCTCGGCGCATTGAGCTGGCCATTGGCATCGAGCGTCGAGCCGAAGGCGGCGGCGATGCGCTCGTTGGCAGTCAGCAATTGTGCGCCATTGACGGCGTCGGTCGAGGCCGAGGTGAGCGCGCCTTCGCCGATTCCGGTCAGGATGCGCGTGCCGGCGGTACCGGTGAAGTCCACCACGGTGCCGTCGGTGGCGGCGCCGACCGTGAGCGCCGCGCCCGCGGCGCTCTGCTGGACCAGTCCGATTCCGCCACTGTTGAGCTGCGTTTGCAGGACGTAGAACTGCGCGCCGTTGATCGCATCGGTCGAGGTCGCGTCGATGGTGCCGGCGGCGACGTTGACGATCCGGCGTTCGCTGCCGAGCGCGCCGACCGACACGGTGTTGGCGACATCGGCGACCGAGCCCGTGCCGAGCGCGACGGCATTCGCCGCCGCAGCATTGGCGCTGGCGCCGAGCGCGAGGGCGTTGTTGGCCTGGGCGCTGGCGCTGATGCCCACGGCGGTGGCGTTGGTGATGCCGTTCGCCGTGCTGCCCGCCGCGGCGCGCTGACCGAGCGCGGTGTTGCCGGCGTTGGTGAATCCGTTGGCGTCGGTGCCGCCGGCCGCGGCGCGGTTGCCGACCGCGACGCTGCCGGTGCCCGCCGCGTAAGCCGCCTGCGTCCCGTTCGAGCCTGCGCCGATCGCGACCGATTCCTGTCCGATCGCCTGGCTGGCATAACCCACCGCCGTGCTGCGCGCTGCCGCGGCATACGACCCGCTGCCCAGCGCCGTCGATGCGTCTCCGGTGGCCCAACTAGCTGAGCCGTATGTGCTGGCGCCAATTCCGCTTGCGGCAGCCTGCGCGCCATAGGCAACGCTGTTGAGGCCGTCAGCGACGGCATGATAGCCGGTCGCGATGGAGTACGCCTGCAACGCCCCGTATAACTGGACCCCGTTGTTGACTGCGGAGTCCGTCCCGATGGCAATGCTATAGTTGCCCTGTGCAAGGCTGCGGTAGCCGAAGGCCGAGCTTTGCAGGCCGGACGCCGTCGCCGACGTTCCAACGGCCGTTGCGAAATTGCTGGTCGCCGAGGCGCCAAAACCGACGGCGACGTCCTGAATACCGCTTGCCACCGCGTCCACGCCGCAGACCAGGTTCTGGGCTTCGCTGGCATCCACCGTCCCCGACGCCGAGCCGTTTATTCCATCGCAGACGAACGCCCGCGCCGGGTCCGGGTGCAGGAGCAACAGCGTTCCGGCGGCGATCGCCACAGCCGCAGCGAACCGCCGCACCCGGCTTGAGGAACCGGCGGCACTTGCCATTCTTTCACGCCGGCAGAGTGTCCTACGCGTCGTCAAGCCCAGTCCCCATGTTTGGGCCGAAACTAGACGCTCCCGGTGCGCCGGCAACTGCAGAAATTTGGTTGTATCTCGCCGGGGATCGAACTATGCGATCCCGGCAACACATGGGGGTGCGACCGGTGGCGGCGTTCGCGGCGATGGATCTTGAGGCGAAGATTGCGGCTCTGCGGGCGCATCCCTCGTTCCCGCAGGCCGCCCGCAACATGGCGATCGGGCTCACGGGCTTCTATCGCGGCGGGCCGCTGCTGAACTGGCTGATGGACGACCGCGCACGCGTCGTGCTCAGCCATGTCGTGCTCCATTGCCACTACGCGCGAGATCCGGCCGATCCGTCGTCCGGCCTGACGCCGACCCGGATCAAGCAACTCTGCCGCGAGTTCGATCTTTGCAGTCCAGGGCGGGCCGCCGCGATGGTGTCGCTGATGCGCTTCGCCGGTTATCTCGCGCCGGATCCGGACTCTGACGACCGGCGGCGGCGCCCGCTGGTGGCGACACCCAAGCTGCTGGAGCTGCTGCGCCAGCGGTGGCGGTCGCATTTCACGAGCGGCATCCCGGTGTTTCCCGACGGCGCTGTTCTGGCGGACCGCCTCGACGACCTGGCGTTCGTGCGGGCGTTTCTTGCCGCGATGTTCGGGCGCTACCAGGACGGTTTCCGGCTGATCATGTACACGCCGGGGCTCGGCCTGTTCGGCGACCGCAGCGCCGGCATGATGATCGCATCGACACTGCTGGCGGCGGGCGCCGAAGACGACACCGTGCCGCCGTCGCGGCCGTTCGCGATCTCGATCTCGGAGCTGTCGCGGCGGTTCGGCGTGTCGCGGGTCCATGTCGCCAAGATGCTGCGCGACGCTGTTCAGGACGGGCTGATCGTGCGCGCCGGCGACAAGGGCGAGGGGATCACGCTGGCGCCGGCCCTGGCGGAGGCGCTGAGCGTCTTCTACGCCAACGCCTTCATCTACTTCTTCGACAGCGCGCGCGAGGCTGCGGCCTCGCTCGATGCGCAGGATTGCGGCGCCGGCGAGCCCGGCCGGCGTTCCGCCTGACGCCGCGCGCGACCTGCGTCGAACGCGGACGCGGCGGTTCGCGGCGCAGCCACGCGTTGTCCGGTCAGGGGCGCGTTGCTGCTGCTTGAACCGAAATTGCGCATTCGGTGCTAGAATTCACCCGCCAGCCCGACCCGGGCGCCGTGGTTGTTGCCGCCGCCGAAGGCGTAGCCGGCGGTGACCGCCATCGGCACATTGGTATCGAACCGATGGGCGAGGCCGCCGCCGAAGGCAAATTCGCCGCGGAAGGTCGATGTATTCATCGACCAGCTGGTGCGGCCGGCGGCGGAGGGCATCGATGCCGGCGTCATCGCCATGGCGGAGGCGATGCCGCGCCGCGCCTCGCGCTGGTTGTCGACGATCTGGGTCTGGATGCCCGCGACGGTCGACTGCAATTGCCCGACATTGACGGCGTCGGTCTGGTTGATACCGGCGGCGACGTTGGTGAGGCGGCGCTCGTTGCCGGCTGAGCCGAACGACACCGTGTTGGTGGCGGTGTTGGTGGATCCGGAACCGATCGCCACCGAGTTCGCCGCCGTGGCCGAGGCGTTGGGGCCGAGGGAGGCGGAATTGGTGCCGGTCGCTACCGCGCCGTCGCCGTAAGCGGCGCCGCCGTTGGCGGCCGATGCCCCGGCGCCGACGGCAATCGAGCCGGTTGCGGTCGCGCCGGTGCCGATGGCAATCGAGTTGAGGCCGGTGGATGAGGAGTTCAGGCCGACGGCGATCGATCCGGTCTGGGTCGCCTGCGCGTTGCTGCCCATTGCGATGGCGTCGGTGCCCGATGCGTTGGCCGCGGCGCCGGTGCTGTTGACCCGGGCATAGGTGCTGCCGCCGCCAGCGATGGAGTTGATGGCACTGTCGAGCGCGCCCAGCGCGCTGCCGACATTACTGTAGGCGACACTCTGCACCGTATAGCTCGGCGCCGTCAGTTGCCCGTTGATGTCGAGACCGGCGCCGCCGCCGAAGGCCGCGGCGACACGCTGGTTCGCGGTAAACAACTGTCCGCCATTGATCGCGTCGGTGCCGCCGTCGGCGATCGTGCCGTTGGCCATGTTGACGATCCTGCGTTCGGTGCCGGTCGCGCCCACCGAAACCGTGTTGGCGACGTTGGCCACGGAGCCGAATCCGAGCGCGACCGAATTGGTGGCGTTGGCCTGCGCGCCCTGGCCGAATGCCGAGGCGTTGGCGGCGTTGGCGAGCGCACCGTTGCCGACCGCGGTGGCGTTGTCTTGCCCCGGGCCCGACGCACCTGCCTGCGCGCCTTGTCCAACCGCCGTCGTGTTCGCGTTCGAATACGCGCTGTTCGGCGTTTGGCCATCGATGCCGAGGCTCGCTCCGGGGCTGCCGCTGAAGGGATCGCCGCCCGAGAAAGCGTGGTCTCCGATCGCGACGCTGCCATTGCCGTTGGCAAAGGCGTTGGCGCCATAAGCGGTGGCCTGTACGCCCGGTTGGGTCGAATAGGAGCCGAACTCGGTGCTATAAGTATAGGGCAGGTTTTTCATGAAGCCGCATTTTTCGGTGCCGGGTATGTAGGCAAAGCCAACGCCGTAGGCGTCACAAACCCTCACATATTCAACGGGCTGCGCAATACTTGTCCCGGCATTGATGCACGCCGCGAGAACGATGAAAGCGAGCGCGACGAAACGCCTGATGCCCTCCGCTTGAGTTGCGACCTGAATGCCATTGCCCGCACCGATGCCGACGCCGTTCTTGATGACGTTTAACACACCTCACCCCCGAGTTACTGAACTAGCCCGGGGAACAAGTTTATTTAACGGATCGCCAGAACGCTACGCCGCCTTCATCGATCGGTTGCATTTTGTTTGGGCGGCATCTTCGCCGCCCGTTCCAGGAGGTCCTTGCCGAGATCTTCCAGAATCTGCCGGGTTGCCAGAAACAGGCTGTGTCCCTCCGCGGTTTCGATTGCCAGCGCCACCACGGTAGGCTGATTGGGATCCGGGATCAGCTGGTAGGCCCGGATCGGATAGGCCGGCAGTTCCTGTTCGTCGGTGGTCGGTCCCCGGGCCATCAGCTTTCCAGCCTCGCCCGCTTGACGTCGGGCGGGGTGGCTTCCTCGAGCAATGCCGCCAGCGCCTCGACGGTGGGCATCACGGTCTGGCCCTCGCTGCCGAGCCGGCGGATCGAGACCGAATGGCTCTCGGCTTCCTTCTTGCCGACCACGAGCAGCGCCGGGATTTTCGCCAACGAATGCTCGCGGACTTTATAGTTGATCTTCTCGTTGCGCAGGTCGATCTCGACGAGCAGGCCGGCGCGCCGAGCCGCCGCCGCGACGACCTTGGCGTACTCGTCGCCTTCCGACGTGATGGTGGTGACGACGGCCTGGATCGGCGCCAGCCAGAGCGGAAAGTTACCGGCATAGTGCTCGAT
>JAUXWH010000317.1 GCA_030681365.1 Bradyrhizobium sp. | reverse complement strand
GGATCCGTCCTCGCTCAGGCTCTTGACGATCAGCGGCAGCGCAAGGCGCGGCGGCCGTTTGACCTTGCGGCGCATCGGAAACACGGCAAAGGCCGGCACCGCGATCCGGCGATGGTGCACCAGCGTCTTGGACAGATCCTTGCCGCGCGCCAGGATCAGGCCGCGCGGGTTACACCCGGTATACGGGATTTTCATCAGCTCGAGATAGCTCGCGATGTGCTGGTCATACCTGGTCTGATAGTGGAATTCCTCCAGCAACGTGAACACCACATGCGGCTTGAAATCCTCGATCTGGTCGCGCACCGGCTTGATTTCTTCCTGCACGCCGAGCGGGCGAACGTCGTGGCCGGCCGCACGCAAGGTGCTCACGACGTCGAATTCGGTTTTCCATGCGTTGATCTGCTGCGCGGTGTATCCGTCGGTCGAGTCCGGCGGCACGCAGTCCGGATGCATCAACACCAGAATGCGCAGCCGTCTCATAGCGCAATCCACTTGCGACGCGACGGGCCGAACATCGTTTGCATGGTCTTGGCGGTCAACAGGATGGTGAAGTTGACCACGAGCTTCCGTTCGGAGCCGGCGGCACGCAGATCGAGTTCGCGGCAGCGGGAAATCATGTCGTCAAGCACGGCATCCAGCGTCAGCTGGTTCTCGCCCGTCCACCGCGCGACCAGCTGCCTGATCTGGGCGCGATGCCGCCGGATAAAGACCGAGGCCGGTTGCTCCCGCCGATGCCGTGGATCGCTGGAAAACAGCCGGGAAAGGTCGCGGTCGTACGTCTTCGGTGGCGTGAAGGCGTAGAATGCCTGCTTCTTCTGGTAGTGCTCGCCCAGCGTCTGGCTGAGCTGATGCAGCGGATCGACACGCTCCCGCGTCGTGACCGGCGGCCGCTCCCCGGCAATCTCCTCCATCAGTTCGTCGACATATTCAAGCTTCTTCAGCGCCGGCCAACCGGCATACCGTACCCGCCAGTTCGACCGCGGCCGCAGCCACACCGCGAAGGTTTCGGCGAAATCCTCGTCCGGATGGCTCTGCGCGTACCAGAGCCGAAGATGCTGGACGTAACGGCGGCTGGCCGGATTGGGCCGGTAGTAGCGCGGATAGCGTTTCGAGGACGGGCCGAACAGCTGCTGCCAGCGCCGGCGGCGCTGCAGCTGATAGGCGTGCTGCATGGCATGGCCTGCCTCGTGTCGGAGAATGGCCATGCACTCGGACCAGGTGCCGCCCTCGACGTCGAGCATCATCTTCTTCTCGAGTTTCATGAGCCGGGGATGGGCGAGATAGAACGGAATGGCGATGCCCGGCACACCCGCCGGACTGAACCATTCGCTCGATATCCATGCGTGCGGCCGCAGCCGGATGTTCCGCGCCTGAAGCTCTTCGTGAAGGGTGCCCAGACAATCCTCGAGCCAGGTGTCTTCGACCATAACCCTCAGGCTGCTGAGGCGCTGCTTGAGCAACTGCTCGTCCGACAGCGCCTCCCAGGGATATTTCCGGCGTGGCATGGGCATCCAGAAGTCATGGAAACTCGGTATTCGGGATGGTGTCACAGGATGCCGCCGGCAACAACCGCCGGGTCTTCATGGCGAGTCTCCCGGCGGCGTGCCGTCAGGCCGGATCGAAGCGGCAATGAAGCGGGCCCACGTGCAAGTCCGGTCACCTTGTATCGGCAGGCGTGAGCCTGGCAGCCGAACGCGATGGATGCAGGGCCGTGATCGGCCTGTCATGACAGATCGCTATCCTGCGAACCGCGTCAATCCGCGCGGAGGGAAAGATCATGGAACTGAAACCAGGCGATGTTGTCATTCTGAAATCCGGAGGTCATCCGATCACGGTGGCGGAGGTGCACGATCAGGCCATCGTGTGCCTGTGGATGGGCGAAGAAGGCGATCTGTTTCGCGAAACGCTTCCCGTGGCCGTCCTCGAGCTGGCCAGAATCGACGATTCCGATGACGAGGAAGAAGGCAACGACGAGGACGAAGCTGAAGACGACGTCGAGGAAGACGACCTCGAGAACAGCAAGGTCGCCTGAGATCTTCACTTGCGATGCCGCCGAGTTCCGACACAAGGCGGCGTCGCGACGCCTGAATTTTCTTCCAGGCAGCAGCGGCTGCCGGCCGACTGACCGTTTATGGCCGACGCGCCATCGCCTCGGACTCAACCCGGCCGGCATCCTCGCCCGATGAAAACGCCGCGGCTGTAAAGGGCGTCGTTGCATCGGGGTGATGATAGACCGCGATCACGCTGCCGGGACCGCCGCCGGTGTGGCCAATCACGCGTGAATTCTCCGGGCCGGTGCCGGTCATGACGCCGAGACCATAGGCCGTCGTCCGCCGCGGACGACCTTCGATGGCGCCGCCCAACGGCCAGCCGCCGGACATTTCCGCACGAATATCTGCGGGCAGGAAATCCGTCGTCAAAAGCCGATGCAGCAGCAGCGCCGCATCGTGCAGCGGCCCGACGACGAGGCCATGATAGACCCATTGCGGGTCATAGGAGCGGATGCTCCCGAGCATGACGCCATCGAGATCGCCGCGCGTCATCGCAACCCGGGGTGCTGCAATCCCGAGCGGATCGAACACCAGCCGCCGAAGCAACGCGTCGAGGTTCTCACCGCATGACGCTTCCAGATGCTGGCGTGCAATCAGATAGCCGATGTTGGAATAGCCCCAGCCCCGGCCCGGCTCGAACCGCAATCGCCCGGCGCCCGCCGCCTGCATCAGGGTCTGCCATGGCCACGCGGATTCGTCGCGCGACACCGCATCGTGGTAGCGCTTGAGGCCACCGTAATCAGTCAATCCGGCGCGATGCTGGAGCAGCAGCCGCAGGGAAAAAGGCCGCCCCGGCAATTCATCGTCGAGCCGCAACGCCCCGTCGCGAACCAGCGTCAGCGCGGCCGCTGCGATCAGCGTCTTGGTAAAACTCCACCACGGCACGACAATCCCGGCATCGTCATTCCCGACGATGCGTCCTGCCTCGACGATGGCGACCGCGGTATTCATTGCGCGAGAAAGACCCGCCGCTCGATCGGCCTTACGAGCTTTTTCAATGTTCGCCCTCTTCATGGGGTCGCCATCCGCAGACTTTGCGCGCAGTTGAAGAGGGGGAGCCGCAACGGTGCCGGCCCTGGGTCAGCAACAACCGAACACTGACATTTCCCGTCGCCTGCAAGTCCTGGGGTGGCGGCAGCGATGCACTGGTGCCACGGTGATCGTAGCTTTAGTCATCAGTAACACCATAAGTCAGGCTTGGCGGCAATCGGCCCGGCCAAGCGTTACGAACACCTTGTCGGCCGAAGCGGCAGTCGTTGAACATTTGTCCGTATCGGACATCATATTCGCAGTGTCCGAAACCGGCTCGCGAGGCCGGTACCGCCCAGGGCAGGAGCGATGGTCACGACTACCAGGAGCGGGCTCGGCCCGCGTGGTCACCGCCATCACGAAGACGGCGATGCTTGCGGTCCTTCACAGCCAGCCGAAATTCACCGAATTCTTCATGTCCTATCTGCTGGCGCGCAACAGCCGAATCGAAGAGGTCCCAATCCCAGGCCAATCGATAGCATTCGATCCGTCAATTCAAGGATTCGGCAAGACGGCAGCGAACTTTGTGTCCTGAAGGCGCGCCTTGACCTTGATGACGGGGGCCGTCTGAAAGTATGCGTCGCCGCTGTTGATTCGGACCGCGATTCCGAGGCACGCGAGTCCTATACTCGCTGCCAACCCGGCAACCACGATTTTCAAGTGGGTCGTGCGATCGGCGCTATAGATCGAGTGGTTCATTGCGGGCTCCAACTGTTTGCTGAAGTCGACTGTCTTCTCTCGCCCTAGATGCTTGCGGTCAGAGGAAATATCCTGTCAGGCATCCATGTTCCGCAGGCGCTCCCGGTTGCGAAGCTCGATCTGACGGGCGCCGGAAAAGCCAAGTACGCCGTCGGCATGGAGTTGAGAAAGGGCCCGTGAGACGGTTTCGAGCGTGAGCCCCAGGTAGTCTCCGATGTCCCTACGGCACATCGGAAGCGCTATCATGCCGGCAGCAGCCAAACGGCGGTCCATCTCAAGCAGGAAGTTTGCAACGCGCTCCATCGCACTCTTCCGACCGAGAAGCAGCATATGATCTTCGGCATGGCGGAGCTCGCCGGCGGTCATGGTCCAGAGAGTCCGGGCAACCTGAACCGTGATGCCCGCGGCCTGCTCAAGGCTGCGACGCTTCACCAGACGGACTGCGGTGTCGGCAACCGCTTCGGTGGTCAGGCGATGGACCTCCCCAGACTCCAGCCCGAAGACGTCGCCGGGAAGATAGAATGCCCCGATCTGGCGCCGGCCATCTGATAACAGCTTGTAACTCCGGACCGCACCGGAAATGACCTGATAGACATAGTCGGACGGCTCGTCCTCCCCATAGATTTCTTCATCCTTCCCGTAGGAGAATTCCGTGGCGACAAGGCCGGCATGACCGGTGATCGCATGGAATTGGTCCGGCGGGATGGCTGATGGAGCCGACTTTGGGATTTGCGATGGGAGCGCTGATCGATTGGGTGAGCATGTGCCATCTCCTGTCTGTCTGATGGCTCATTGCTAACTTGGATTGCTGCGCCTCGAAATTTCGCGCGTTATCTTAGGGAGGGTTCCTTACGTAGTTTCCCGGAGGCCTCCTTTTTACTCGCCATCTCCGCCCGGCAAACCGCGAGGCGCTCAAGCGGGCATGAGGTTGTTTTGCTTCAACATGTTTGACCTCATCCTGCGGAGGCCACGAAGTGGCCGTCTCGAAGGATGGGCTGCAGGTCACGAATTTGCTTGGCTCACGGTCAGTTCGCAAACTGCTCAGGGGTAAATTCGACGCCCCTTCGGTTCATGACTTGGCCGATGAAGACGCGACTTTCGCCTCCTCCTCCGCCAACAGCCTCAGGAGCACCTGGCGCGTGCGCTCGTCCGTCGCTTCGGCAAGCCGTTTCTTTAACAAGGCCACATTCTCTTTATGGATGAATTTGTCCATAAGCCCGCTCCGCAAGATCAGGCGGGAGCACGACGCTCTCAGTCACCGATGGTTGCCGAGGTTGGTTCGGTGATAGGGTCAACTGTACAATGTGTGGTTGCGGACACAAAGCGCAAAAGTGGTTTGCGGGTCAGACCTGCGACTCGTGGCCCCTACCCTGACACCTCATACAGAGGATTGGTCGCTGTCGGTGTCTTCATTGAAGAGCGCTCTCAGCAAGCGCCACAGTTCGCGGTGACCTTCATCGGAGCACTCGTCGTATCGCAGTGGCGCAACAAGCGGCGCTTTGAGCGCCGAACGCACAATCATGCCACAAACTCTCATTCGATCGCGGCATCGAAAGTGAATGACAAAACCCGGAGACCGCAACCGACATATCTGGTTCGTGTCTCCGGTTTGTTGCGACGACCGTACAGCCTAGGCGGCCTTGCCCGGAGCAGCGGCCTTGTTCGCTTCAGGACTCGCGCTGGGTGGAGCGCCGGTCTTGATGTCGATCGTCTTGGTGGTCTTCACAGCCTTGGCGGGCTTCTTGACGGTCAGATGCAGCACGCCCTTGTCGAAATGAGCTTCGACGGCTCCATCTTCCGGCTCGAAAGGCAGCGACATCGATCGATAGAATGAGCCATAGCTCCGCTCCTCGACATGCCAGTCCTTTTCGTCCCTTTTGCTCTCCGCCTTTTTCTCCCCGGAAATAACCAGCTGGTTGCTGTCCAGGCTGACCTTGATATCTTTCTCGTCCACGCCGGGAAGCTCGGCTGTCACTTCGAAGGCATCCTTGGTTTCCGCCACATTGATGGCCGGCACGCCCGCCCCGATACTGGAGGAAGGCGCCCCCTGATCAAAGGCGCGAAGCGCGGTTTCCATTTCACGCCGCATGGCCCTGAAAGGGTCAGATGCAAGTTCCTGGCTGGTGGTCCACAATCTCGGAAGGCTCATCTGCTTTCTCCACGGTTTAGAAAATGGCAACAGCCTGCCGCTTCCGGTCCCGACGGCTTTGATGTAGCGCAAAATGGCTGGCTTATTTCGAGGCGGAAAAGCCGGCCATGTATGTTCCCTACATTGAGTCAATCTCACTGACGCGCTCTCTGGCGGGCTTCGTCGGAGATCTCGGCGAAGCCGGCAGGAATGCTCAAAGAAAAATGCTCAAGACGCTCAATGAAAGAAGCTCACAGCCTGAGGTCGCGGGTAAAGCGCGCCACCGCCTGGTCGGCGATGGCCTGCACCGCGGAGTCTTCCAACGGGAAATTCGCCGCCAGCCAGCCGTCTTCGGCCAGCGCCAGCACCTGCCCTAGCAGCGGGCCCTGGGCGATGCCGCGCCCAATGAAATCCGCCGCCTTCAGCGGGAATTTCGGCGCGCTCCAGCGCGAAGGCAAAGTCGCGAGCTCGCGCCATGGCTTGGGATCGACGCCGCGTCCGGCCCGCGCCCATGCCAGCATCAGCCGGTCGCGGTAGCGGTCCTCGCCGAGCCGGTAGAGCCTGCGCCGCGCGATCGCCTCGTCCATGCCGGCGAGCCGCCACCAGCGGTGGCCCATGGAGTCCAGCGCCTTGGTTTCGGCGTTGGTGAGACGCATGCGCTGCGCGAGCCGTCTGGCGTCCTCGGTGACGGCGACGCCAAGCGCGCCGAGCCGGCGAACCGGATCCGGCGGAAGTCCCAGCAGCCGCTCCGCCGCGATCATCGCGGCGAACGGCCCGGTATAGGCGACCCCGCCGAAAATCGGCAGCAACAGTCCGCCATCCGCCATCGCCTGCACCGCGACGGCGGCCCCGTCCGCGACCATCAGCTTGAGCATTTCCATCCGCACGCGCTCGGCGGACAGCGTGGCGAGGCCACTGCGGCCGCCGATGCAGGCGAGATAGCCGGCGCGATCGGGCTCGCCGGCGCCGTAGGCGGCATGAATGCGGAAGAACCGGAGGATGCGCAGATAGTCCTCGGCGATACGCGCATGGGGATCGCCTATGAAACGCACGCGCCGCGCGGCTATATCGTCCCATCCGCCGACATGGTCATGCACGAGGCCGGCGGCATCGACCGACAGGCCGTTGATGGTGAAATCGCGCCGCTCGGCGTCGCGGACCCAGTCGCGACCGAACGCGACCACCGCCTTGCGGCCGAACGTCTCGGTATCCTCGCGCAAGGTGGTGATTTCGAACGGATGGGAATCGACCACCAGCGTTACGGTGCCATGGTCGATGCCGGTCGGCACGCTCTTGATGCCGGCCGCCTTGGCGCGGCGGATCACCTCTGACGGCAGCGCGGTGGTCGCGATATCGATGTCGGCTACGGGGCGCTTCAACAGCGCGTTGCGGACCGCGCCGCCGACCACGCGCGCCTCCTCGCCGCCACCGTTGAGCAGTTCCAGCACGCGGGCGGTCGGACCGGATCTGAGCCAGGGCGCGTCCAGCGTTCTACTTCCGAAGTTCGCAGCCATGCGCGGCACCCTCGTATGCGAACTTCGGAAGTAGAACACTGGCAGAAAATTCAATTGCAGTGCCGCTTGTCGATTTGAAGTTCCTGAGACGAAGTTGCGGCACCCGGTGCAGGAACTTCAAATCGGCGGCACTGTCGAGCACGCGCGCCCCGTTCATTTTCCAACTCCGGGAACCAGTCTTCCATTCTCGATATGCGCGGGAACGTAGGTCGAATCCGGCGGCGCGCCGTCGAACTCCGCCAGCAGCAGGAAGCTCACCACGACCAGCACCAGCGCGCCGATCGCCAGCTTGGCGATGACATGCATAGGCCAGGACGATTGCACCAGCAGTCCGGAGCGGGTCGCGATCAGGAACGCCGCATACACCGCGAAGGGGATCAGGAAAATCGCGATCTCGGTCAGAACCGGACGGATCATCGCAAAACTATCCGTTCGTACAGCACCCGCAGAATGCCCGCGGTGGCGCCCCAGATATAACGTTCGGCGAACGGCATGGCGTAGTACGAGCGCTCCATGCCGCGGAATTCCTTGCTGTGCAGCTGGTGGTTGGCCGGATCCATCAGGAACGCCAGCGGCACCTCGAAGGCGTCGTCCACTTCCCCCTTGTTGATGCGCAGCCGGAAGCCCGGCTTCACCCGCGCCACCGTCGGCATGATGCGAAATCCGAAGCCGGTCGCGTACAGATCGAGGTAGCCGAGCGGCTCGACGAACCTGCGATCGAGCCCGATCTCCTCCTCGGCCTCGCGCAGCGCGGCGTCGAGCGGGGAAGCGTCGGTCACGTCGATCTTGCCACCGGGAAAGGCAATCTGGCCGGCATGATCGTTGAGATGCGCGGCGCGCTGGGTCAACAGCACGGTCGGCTGCGGATGGTCCACCACCGGGATCAATACCGCGGCGGGCCGCACCGGCTGCTCGCGCGCGATGATTTCCAGCATGCGGTCGGTGCCGTGATCGCCGCTCTTCGGGATGATGTTGGGATCGATCAGGCCCGGCGGCACGTCGAAGCCCAGCCGCGTCCGGCTTCGATCGAAAAACTCCATGGAGCTGATCGCAGCCGGATCCGTCTTCAGCATCGGCTCGTTCAAAGCGCGCCCCTCACCTGCTCCGCATCGGCCATCGTAAAGAATTCGCCGCCGGATTCGATCCCGAACATCGGGATACCATCGACCACCCGCTCCTCGCCCATGTCAACCAGATCGTAGTAAAGCGCCCGCGTCACCTTGGCCCACAGATCGGCGCGGACGTGCAGATAGGGGGTCAGGCCGCCATCGGCGGCGGCCTCGAATCGCAAGCGGTGGGCGGCATCGCACGGCACCCAGTCGTCGACATTGGTGCGGAAGCGCAGGAGCCGGCCGCGGTCATCGATTTCCCTGGTCATCTCGACGGCCAGAAACGGCGCATCGTCGACCCGGATGCCGACCTTCTCCACCGGGGTCACGAGAAAGTGCTTGCCGTCCTCGCGCTTCAGGATCGTCGAAAACAGCCGGACCAGCGCCGGCCGTCCGATCGGCGTGCCCAGGTAGAACCACGTGCCATCAGAGGCGATTCGCATGTCGAGATCGCCGCAAAACGGCGGGTTCCACAGATGCACCGGCGGCAACCCCTTCGCCGCAGGGCTGGTATTCGCAGCGTCGGTCGCCGCAGCCGTCAGCCCTTCGAGGCCTTGTGTGCTGGTCTGCCCTTGCTTCGCCATTGTTTACCCTGACTTTGACGCCCTCGATTTGGCACGATTGATGCACCTTCCGGTACACGTCCCGGGCCGGATACCCGGATAGACTACCGTTCAGGTCGCTACATCGTGATGCCGTTCATACCGCGAAAACGTCCATAAGGTGGGGATAGTTTAATTCAACGAATACATGGCCTTCGCGTAAGTTTAGCATGGGGTCGCCGGCATCGTGGCGCAAGCGGCGCCGCGGGCTGGCCGATCCCGAGAGCGACCCGGCGATTTGGGTCTGAGGAGAACTAGATGGCTGGCGCAGACAATGTCGAAAAACTCGACGACGTGATCGTCCGCTCGGCCGAACAGGTCGCCGGTCAAATCCGCGTCGCGAAAGATGCGATCTCCAGCGTGATCTTCGGCCAGGACCGGGTGATCGAAAACACCCTGGTGACGATCCTGTCCGGCGGCCACGCGCTGCTGATCGGCGTTCCGGGCCTCGCCAAGACCAAACTGGTGGAGACCTTGGGCATTACGCTCGGGCTGGACGCCAAGCGCATCCAGTTCACGCCCGATCTGATGCCCTCGGACATTCTCGGCGCCGAAGTGCTGGACGAGAGCGTCTCCGGCAAGCGCTCGTTCCGCTTCATCGCCGGACCGGTGTTCGCACAGCTCCTGATGGCCGACGAGATCAACCGCGCCAGCCCGCGCACCCAGTCCGCGCTGCTGCAGGCCATGCAGGAACAGCACATTACGGTGGCCGGTGCGCGCCACGATCTGCCGAAACCGTTCCACGTGCTGGCGACGCAGAACCCGCTGGAGCAGGAAGGCACCTATCCGCTGCCGGAGGCGCAGCTCGACCGCTTCCTGATGGAGATCGACGTCGATTATCCCGACCGCGATGCCGAGCGGCGCATCCTGTTCGAAACCACCGGCGCCGACGAAACGCTGGCCAAGGCGGCCATGAACGCGGAGATCCTGATCACGGCGCAGCGGCTGGTGCGGCGGCTGCCGGTCGGCGACTCCGTGGTCGAAGCGATCCTGTCGCTGGTGCGCGCCGCGCGTCCGGGCGAGGAAGGCGGCGAAACTGGCAAGCTGATCGCCTGGGGCCCGGGTCCCCGCGCCAGCCAGTCGCTGATGCTCGCGGTCCGCGCCCGTGCCTTGCTCGACGGCCGCCTCGCGCCATCGATCGACGACGTGCTCGATCTGGCGGAACCCGTGCTCAAGCACCGCATGGCGCTGACCTTCGCGGCCCGCGCCGAAGGCCGCACCATTCCCGACGTCATCAGGCAATTGAAGACGCGGATCGGTTGATGGCCGCGGACACCGGGCACGCACCGAGCGAGATCACAGCCATCCGGCGAGCCGACGGCGAAAGCCTTTCGCTCGCCGCCTCGCTGCCCCGACTCGTACTCGAAGCCCGCCGCATCGCCGCCAACGTGATCCACGGCCTGCATGGACGGCGGCG
>JAUXWH010000111.1 GCA_030681365.1 Bradyrhizobium sp. | reverse complement strand
GCTGCGCGGCCAGGTCGACGACTTCCTCGGCAAGATCCGCGCGGCGTAACGGCGCGCGCGTAGAGCATCCACAGTCGTCGTCCTCCGCGAAGCCGGGGGACCCGGTACGCCGTGACTTCCCGGCTCTATCGCTGGCGCCTCTGGAATACTGGGTCGTCCGGTCAAGCCGGACGATGACAGCGGTGGTTGCGCGCGCAGTGTGGGCCAAATCCATCAACGTCATTGCGAGGAGCGCTTGCGACGAAGCAATCCATTTCACAGCGTTACCGGTTGATCGATGGATTGCTTCGTTGCATCCGCCTTCGGCTGACGCGCCTCGCAATGACGCTGTGAGAGTCAGGCTCCGATTCAAGCCCTGCATGTCCGCAGCCGCAATTCCGCATTCTCGCGGCGCATTGCGTCCGAGGTTTGCTATCAGATCTCCTTGCCCTCCAGTCAGAGGGCGCGGGGAGGCCGGGCGCCCGATGCGCCCGATAGCCGCGTGTGCAACGGTAGTGGGTAGTAAGCACACGCGTTAGTCAGGTCACACCGGAATCACCCGGCACTCCCCGCGCAATGGTTTACGGCTTATACGTGATCTCCTCGGTGAGCCCTGCGCTTTTGCCGCCGTCGCCCGAGCTGCCTTAAGCTGCGAACTTGACACCTGCCTTTGGGGTGTCGGAACCACACGATTTCGCCATCCGCTTCAGGCGCCCTGGTCTGGAGCGCCATCCGCGTCCACCGCATCCCCGTCCCGCATTGGTGACCTTTGCCCAACGCCCCTCTTGTTGGGACGGGATGGCGAGAGATATAAACTGATTTGCGGCTTCTGAAAATCAGAATATTTTTGCTGAAGGGGATTGACGGGCTTCTGGCTGATTTGCCCGTCGGGTGAATTTATTGAATCGGTTCGACAATTTTGGTCTTCCGGACCCTGGTTCTTCGCGCGAACCAATCCGGCAAGTTTGGTTTTCTGGTCTCGCACCAGGTCGACAGGCCGAGGCGGCGCCCGAGAGGCCGGTTGATTTCGTCGCCACGGCGCAGCGATTGCAGTCCGAGATATGCTCAGCGGTCGTCATCGTCGTCGCTTGGGGGTTGCCTGGACTCCTGATGCTTCCGGCCGCCGGAGCCGATTTCGCGGCAAGGCACCGGCGTCCAGGATCCGTCGGGCGCCTTCTCGTAGGCGCTGCAGGCTCCCGCAGCCGACTTGTCATCGGCCTTCTCCGATTTCGCCAGCGCGGGGGCTGACGCGAGGGCAAGCGCGACGATCGAACCGAGCAGGATTCCAGCTGATTTCCGCATTGAGAACTCCCCTTTCTCCAAACGAGCGATTCCAGAAAAGGATTGTGGTCATTTTTTTGCCGTCGTTGCCGGTGCGCATCTACGCCCCGTGACGGGTTCCGTATTTTGCGACGACGGAACAGCGTTGATCCGCAAAGTGCGGCAGGGGCTATTCCGTCCTGCGCTTGCGGTCAGACCCAGTATCGAAAAAATTGCGCGTCACCGCAACGATTACCGACGCGAATACATCGAAAACCATCATGGAGCCGGCAAGAGGCGGCGGGCTGTTGAGGCCTGCGAGCAATCCTGTGCTAGGTTGGCATCTCTGCCAGCCGCCATCCAGGGCAACGTGCAGATCCTGTTGCCACGGAGTCCCCGACGACATGAACCTCCTCGACAATCCTTTCGACCCCGCGCGCGAGGCCGCCCTGGTGACGGGCGCGGGCAACGGCATCGGCCGCGCCATCGCGCAAGCCCTGACCGGGGAGGGCGTGCGCACCGTGTTCGCCGACGTCAACCCGGATACGGTGGCCGATGCGATCAAAACCTCGCCGCGGCCGGAACTGGCGTTCGCCTTCGTCGGCGACCTCGCGGATCGCGCCGTATGCGATGCGCTGCTGGCGCATGCGCAGTCGACGGTGGGGCGGGTGACGCATTTCGTTCACAGCGCGTCGCCGCCGCGGCGCGAGGCCGATCACGCCATGGCCGTCAGCGACGAGATTTGGGCGCGGATGCGCGCGGTCAATGTCGACGCCGGCTTTCATCTCGCGCGCGAACTGGCGCAGCCGCTGATCGCGGCGAAGGAACCCGGCTCGTTCCTGTTCCTGACCTCGTTGCATGCAGGCACGCCGCGCAACCTGCCGCACTATTCGACATCCAAGGCGGCACTCGCGATGCTGGTGAAGGAACTGGCGAGGACGTGGGGCCGCTACGGCATCCGTGTCAACGCCCTGGTCCCCGGCGCTGTTGCCGCCGGCGGTTTCGTTGCCGATCCGGCATTGGCCAGACACATCCCGCTGGGACGCCTGGGCCAGGCCGCCGACCTCGCGCCGCTGGCGCTGGCGGTGCTCTCGAACAAGCTGTCGGCCTATGTTACGGGATCAGCAATTGTGATCGACGGCGGCCTGTCGCTGATGAACTGGTTCGAGCCGCCTGATCCCGGCGATCTCTGAAAAGGCAGGCGTCCGATGCCGATTCACATCTGCAGCGCCTGCGGCACCTCGTATCCGGAGGCTCCCGAGCCGCCGCGCCACTGTCGGATCTGCGACGACGAACGCCAGTACGTGCCGCCGAGCGGGCAGGCCTGGACAACGTCGGAGAAATTGGGGCGCGGGCACGTCAATGCCTGGCGGCAGCTGGAAACCGGGCTGCTCGAAATTCACACATGGCCGCAATTCGGCATCGGCCAGCGCGCGCTGTTGTTGCGCACCGCCGATGGCAACATCTTGTGGGACTGTCTCGCCCTGGCGGACGATGCCACCGAGGCGCTGATCCGTTCGTTGGGCGGGTTGCGTGCGATCGCTATTTCGCATCCGCATTATTACACCTGCATGCAGGATTGGGCGCGCCGCTTCGATTGCCCGATCCATCTGCACGCCGCGGATACCGAATGGGTCATGCGTCCCGACCCCGCGGTTCGGCCTTGGCACGGCGAGACCCTTGATATCGCCGATGGCGTGACGCTGCTCCGGCTCGGCGGTCACTTTCCCGGCGGCACCGTGCTGCACTGGGCTGACGGAGCCGAGGGACGCGGCGCGCTGCTGAGTGGGGATATTGTGCAGGTGGCGGCGGATCTTGATCGGGTCTCGTTCCTCTGGAGCTACCCCAACATGATGCCGCTGTCGGCCACCACGGTCCGCCGTATCGCCGATAGGCTTGCAGCCTGGAAATTCGACCGCATCTACGGCGCCTTTCCGGGACGCCAGGTGATGAGCGGCGGCGCGCAGGCGGTGGAGCGATCGGCTGCGCGGTATGTCGAGCTTCTGAAGGGGGAGCAGGCGTAGCAACGGGCAGGCGGCGGAGGCCAAAGCGGCCCGCTAACGCAACAGCGCCACCAGGCCGAATATTGCCTGGTGACGCTGTGCTTAAAACCGGACAACGCAATCCCCCGGCACATATCGGTCTGCCGGGAGCGCAAAAGGTTCAACGGGATCAGCCTTCCGACCGCCGATAATGAAACTTGTCTGCTCTCCCACTTATATGATAACCGGGCAAGATGTCCTCGATTACCTCCGTTACCCGTGCCCCGCGGCTGTCCGACGAGGTCGCCCGCCAGCTTGCGGCGGCGATCCGGAGCGGTGAATTTGCGCCGGGCGCGCGGTTGCCGTCCGAGAAGGAGCTGGCCGAGCGGTTCGAGGTCTCGCGGATGGTCGTTCGCGAGGCGATGTCGCGGCTGAAATCGGATGAGCTGGTCGATACGCGCCAGGGGCTCGGCGCCTTCGTTTCGGCCGAGCCGGGCAGGGGCCTGTTCCGCCTGGAGCCCGATCCCGCCGTCGTCAGGGACCTGCACGACATCTTTCAGCTCCGCGTCGCGGTGGAAGGCGCCGCGGCCGGCCTTGCCGCGGTCCGCGCCGACCGCAGCGAGCTGGCGGCGATGCGCGCTTGCCTGCACGACATGAAAATCGCGATCACGGGCCGGGAGGACGATATCGATGCCGACAATCGGTTTCACGCCACCATCGCGCAGGCCTCGCGCAATCCCTATTTCGATCGTTTCCTAACTTTTCTCGGCGCCAATCTGCATGGCGCCATCGCCAAGGCGCGCGCGAACACCGCGACGCGTCACCCCGAGAGCGTCCTCGCCGTGCAGGCCGAGCATGAGGCGGTGTTCGCGGCGATCGAGCAGCGCGACGCGCTGGCTGCGGAAGCGGCGATGCGCGGTCATTTGTCGGCGGCGATGGAGCGGCTTGGGCTCGGGCCTTTCGCCGGTGCGCGGTCATGAGCGCAACATCGCCACAGCCTCCGGCCTGTCAGGGACCGAACCCGGTGGTCGATCCTCCTTCGTTCGCCGTGCCGGCCGGTGCCTGCGACACCCATGCCCATGTGATCGGGCATGGGATGGATTCTGCCGACCGTTTTCCCATGGTCGCCAACCGCAGCTACACGCCGCCTCCGGCGTCCGAAGCCGCCTATCTCGGCATGCTCGACAGCCTCGGCATGACACGTGGCGTGCTGGTCCAGATCAGCGTCTACGGCACGGACAACCGCTGCATGATCGAGAGCCTGAAGGCGCATCCCGACCGGCTGCGCGGCGTCGCGGTGGTCGCGCCCGATGTCGGCGACGCCGAGCTCGGAGCGCTGCACGCGGCCGGCGTGCGCGGCATCCGGATCAACGTCCTGTTCGGCGGCGGCGTGGCGATCGACGAGATGGAGCGGCTGGCCGCCCGCGTCGCGCCGCTCGGCTGGCATATTCAATTGCTGATCGACGCGCGCAACCTGCCTGAACTTGGACCGCGCGTGATGAAGCTGCCGGTCGAGGTTGTATTCGACCATATGGGCCATATGCCGGTCTCTTCAGGCGTCGCGCATCCCGGCTTCCAGTGGATGCTACGGCTGCTGAAGGAAGGCAGGGCCTGGGTAAAGCTGTCGGGGGCCTACCGGATCTCGCAGGCCGGGACGCCGTTCCACGATACGCTTGATTTCGCGCAGGCGCTGGTCGCGGGCGCGCCGGAACGCTGCGTCTGGGGCTCGGACTGGCCGCACGTTTCGGTCGAAGGGCCGATGTTCAACACCGGCGCGCTACTCGATTTGCTGCCGCTCTGGGTGCCGGAGGAGGCGGTGCGCAACCGCATCCTCGTCGACAACCCCGCGCGTCTCTATGGATTTCCCACCGCGACCGCCGGCTGAACGGCGGCGCTTCCTGTCCAACCGGAGGAGTTACACCCATGGCTAACCTGATCACGCGCCGCACGCTCGTCGGCGCATTCACCGCTGTCGGAATAGCGCTCGCGGGCGCGCCGGCCTATGCCCAGCAGAAGACCGTCATCAAGCTCGGCTGGACCACCGCCGACGGCGCACAGGATCCCTATGCCACCGGCGCGCGCGCCTTCAAGGAGCGCGTCGAGGCGGGCTCCAACGGCCGCATCGAGGTCCAACTCTATCCGAACCGGCAGCTCGGCGACGAGAAGCCGATGCTCGAAGGCATGCGGCTCGGCACCGTCGATGCCGGCGTCATCACCAACGCGGTGGTCGCCCAGATCGAGCCGGCCTTTCAGCTCAACGACCTGCCGTTCCTCTATGAGAACGAGGCGCAGGCCCAGCGCGTGCTCGACGGTCCGGTCGGCCAGAAGCTCGCGGCCAAGCTCGAAGCCAAGGGCATCAAGCTGCTGGGCTGGATGGAAGGCGGCTTTCGCAACATGATCAACAATGTTCGCCCGGTCGAGAAGCCGGAGGACGTCAAGGGCGTGAAGTACCGCGTGATGCAGAACCCCGTCTTCATCGGCATGTTCTCTTCGCTGGGCGGCAACGCGGTGCCGATGGCCTGGGGCGAGACCTTTACGGCCGTGCAGCAGGGCGCCATCGACGGGCTGGAAATCCCGCTCGCGGTGATCGAGCAGAACAAGTATTTCGAGGTGACGAAGTATCTCTCCATCACCAACCACACTTATTCGGCCATTCCGCTGCTGATGGCCAAGCGCGCCTTCGACAAATTGCCTGACGATCTGAAGAAGGTGGTGATCGATTCGGGTAAGGCCGCCACCAACGCGCAGCGCGAGGCGGCGGGGGCCGCGGCGAAGGAGGTTGTCGCCAAACTCGAGAAGGCCGGCATGAAGGTCAATCGCGTCACCGACTTCAAGCCGTTCCGCGCCTCGGTGGAGAGCGTCTACGAGACGTTCAAGGGTTCGATCGGACCGGACCTGATGCAGGAAGCTACCGCCGCCAAACTCTGAGCGGCGATCACACAGCGAGCCAGCGGCCATGAACAATCCCGCCTTGCGCGGCGTCGAACGCGTCATCGCGTTCGTCGCCGGCGGTTTGAAGTGGAGCCTGATTGGGGCGACCGCGATCATGGTCGGCTGCATCGCGCTTCAGGTGGTGATGCGCTATGTGTTCGGCCGCACCCCGTCCTGGACGGAAGAACTCGCGGTATTGATGTTCTCGTGGTCGGTGATGGGCGGGCTCGCGCTCGGCGTGCGCGAGGGGTTCCATGTCCGGCTCGATGCCGTGATCAACCTCGCTCCGCCGGGCGGCCGGGCGTGGGCGGAACGCGCGATCGAGGCGCTGACGGCGGCGTTCGGCTTCTATCTCGCCTGGTCGGGTGCTCGTTTCCTCGACATGACCGGCGGCTCGGTCTCGGCCGCCATCGGCTATCCGATCGAAATGCTGCATGCGCTGGCCCCGGTCGCCGGCGCGCTGATCGGTCTGTTCGCAAGCTGGCGCATGCTGACCGGCTCGCCTGCCGAACCGTCTCCGGAACTGGCGCCATGAGCGCCAGCGTCCTGTTGCTCACGGCGGGCTTCGCGGGCCTCGTCACGCTCGGCATCCCCTTCGCCATCGCGATCGGCGTCGTCGTGATGCTGGTGTTGACGGTCGTCGACATGGAGCCGGCTTTCCTGGCGCAGCAGCTGGTGGCGGGATCGCAGTCGTTCAGCCTGCTGGCGATCCCGCTGTTCATGCTGGCCGGCGAGTTGATGACGGCCGGCGGGCTGTCGCAGCGCCTGATCGATGTCGCCGCCGTGCTGGTGCGTCACCGCACCGGCGGCCTCGCGATGGTCGCGGTGCTGGCCGCACTGGTGTTCTCGGCGATCTCGGGCTCGGCGCCCGCGACCACTGCGGCGATCGGAGCGATCCTGATTCCGGCGATGGCCGCCGCCGGCTACAACAAGGCTTTTGCCGTCGCGATCGCGGTCAGCGCCGGCGTGCTCGGTCCGCTGATCCCGCCCTCGATCGCCTTCGTGATCTGGGGCATCGTCGCCGAGCAATCGATCGGCAAACTCTTCCTTTCGGGCATCGTGCCGGGCTTCGCCATTGCCGCGGGGCTGCTGGTGCTCTGCTATGTCCATGCCAAACGCAACAAGGTGCCCAAGCAGCCCAAAGCCAGCTGGGCCGAGACGCGCGCGGCTTTCGCCCATGGAAAATGGGCGCTGCTGTCGCCGCTTGTGGTGCTTGGCGGTATCTATGGCGGCATCTTCACGCCGACCGAGGCCGCCGGCATCAGCTGCATCTATGCCGTCATCATCGGCCTGTTCGTCGAGCGGCAGCTGAGTTTTGCGGCGTTGCCGGACATCGTGCTGCGATCGGTGCGCACCAGCGCCATCGTCACCGCCATCATCGCGGTGTCGGCCGGTTTCGGCGTGCTGATCGCGCAGGAGCAGATCGCCACCGGCTTCGCCAGCTGGCTCGCCAGCCATGTCACCGAGAAATGGATGGCGCTGGCCGGGCTCAACATCGCCTTCTTCCTGCTCGCCGCCGTGATGGACGAGATCGCGATCATGGTCATCCTCGGCCCGATGCTGATCGCGATTGCGACCAAATTCGGCGTCGATCCGATTCATTTCGGCTCCATCATCGTCACCAATGTCGCGATCGGCATGGCGGCCCCGCCGATCGGCTACTGCCTGTTCGTCGGTATGGCGATTTCGGGGCTCAGTCTCGGCCAGATATCGCGGGCGATCTGGCCGCATATCCTCGTGATGCTGTTCGTGCTGTTCCTGACCACCTATATCCCGTCCTTTGCGCTGATGTTCGTGCCGGGAAAGTAAGGGAACACAGCGGGTTCCCGCGCGTTGATGGCCTCAGACACCGTTTGCGCAGAGGTGATGCCTGCTCCAGAGTTCATCGATCCTCGTCCCCGGGCAGACTGTCTGGAAAAGATGCGAAGCGAGCCGGGTTGCCGTCCTCAACGACGCTGCCGACTATTTCGCCGCGCTGAGGGATGCGCTGCTGCTGGCCGAGCGCCAGGTGCATATCCTCGGCTGGGACATTCACTCCGAAACGCCGCTGGTCGGGCCGTCCGGGCGTGTCGATGACGGCTTGCCGGTCACGCTCGGTCCGTTTCTGAAGGAACTGCTTCTGGCCAAGCCGGAATTGCAGATCAACATCCTGGTCTGGGATTTCGCGGCGCTGTATGCCGGCGAACGGGAATGGAATTCCGCCGGCAAATTCACCGCGGGGTGTGACGGCCGGATTCGGTTCTGCCTGGACTCCAGCCTTCCCTTGGGATCGTCGCAGCATCAGAAGATCGTCGTGATCGACAACGCGATTGCCTTCTCCGGCGGGCTCGACCTGACCATCCGGCGCTGGGACACCAGCGAACATCTCGCCGATCAGCCGCTTCGCCGCGATCCCGACGGCAAGCCGTACCCGCCGTTCCACGATGTCCAGTGCATGGTCGAGGGCGAGGCCGCGGCAGCACTCGGCGAAATCGCGGCCGCGCGGTGGACCACTGCCGGCTGCATGGTGGAAGGCTGCGAAGCCGCCCGGGGCGATCGCTGGCCCGCCTCGGTGCCGGCAGGGGCGAGGCAGATCCAGGCTGCCATCGCGCGGACCGAGTTGCGAACCGCATCGCAGGCGGGGGTGGACGAGGTGGCGCGGCTGTTCGAGGCCTCGATCAATACCGCCGATCGTTTCATCTATATCGAGAACCAGTTCACCAGCGCCACCGAGATCGCCGAGATGCTGGCGCGGCGGATGGCCGACGTGCCGGCGCTGCGTGTCCTCATCGTGACGCCGAAGGCACATTCGTCGTGGCTGGAATCGCAGGCCATGCATGGCGGCCGCGGCGGTTTTATGACTCCGTTCGTCGCCGCCGGCGTCGCCGACCGGCTGCGCATTCTCTATCCGGCCGTAGCGGACGGGGAGTCCTCGGCGGCGGTGATGATTCACAGCAAAGTCATGATCATCGATGACCGGTTCTTGCGGGTCGGCTCGGCCAACATCAACAACCGGTCGATGGGGGCGGACACCGAATGCGATCTGGCGTTCGAGGCTGATAGCGAAGAGCATCTTGAATTCATCCGCGGCCAGCGACGCCGGCTGATCGGGCATTTTTGCGGGGTGGATGAGGACACTATCGCTGAAAACGAGGACGACCTGCTCGGATTCCTGGATCGCCATGCCGCGTCAGGGACGGGTAGGGTCCTGCTGCCGATCGATTGCGAAGCGACCTCGCTCGGCGCGATGGCCGACATCATCCAGCCGATCGCCGATCCGAAGACTCCGCTCAACCTGCAGCGCACGGCGCGGCGGATGTGGACCCTGCGTACCGTGTTGGCGGTGGCCGGCACCGTGGTCGCGCTGGCCGGGCTGGCGCTGGCCTGGCAAACCACCTTGCTGCGGGATTTCACCGATATCGGCTATGTCTCGTCGGTGATATCAAGATATTCGCAATCGGCCTTCGCGCCGCTGTTCGCAGTGATGGCATTCGTGCTCGGCGGGCTGGTGGTGTTCCCGGTGGTCGTGTTGATCGCCGCGACAGCGGCGGCGCTGGGACCCTGGATGGGCGCCCTCAGCGCCACCGTCGGCGTGCTCGCAAGTTCGCTGCTGCTGTTCATGATCGGCCGGTTTCTCGGCCACAAGCGGCTGCAATCGCTGCTCGGCGCGCGCGCCTTGCGGGTGCAGCGCCGCATCGTCGGCAAGGGCGTGGTCGCGGTGGCGCTGATCCGGATGGTGCCGGTCGCGCCATTCTCGGTCGTCAACGTGTTCGCCGGCGCCAGCCAGCTGCGCCTCACGGATTTCCTCGTGGGCACCGTGATCGGCATGGCGCCCGGCATCGTCACCATGGCAGCCCTCGGCGGCCAGATCGCGGACTTCGCCAGGAACGCCTCGTGGTCGAACGCCATCCCGCTCGGCCTCACCATCCTGCTGTGGATCGCGGTCTGCCTCGCGGTGCAGTTCGTGGTGACGTGGTGGAGCGGACGCCGCGCGTGACGGAAACCATCCGCATCATGACCTGGAACGTGCACGGCACGTTCAACCTCAATCCGAAGTTCGACCTCGAAGGCGTTTCGTCGATCATCCACAAATGGTCGCCCGACGTCGTTGCCCTGCAGGAGGTCGACTCACGCGGGCGCAACGACGATGTGTTCGCCATGCTGGCGGATGCCGTCGGCGAACACCGGGTTGCGGCCCGCTCGATCGTGACTGAAGACGGCGATTATGGCCAGGTGCTGATCAGCCGCTGCCCGTTCGTTGGCGAGCCCGAGGTGACCGATATGTCATATCAGGAGCGGGAGCCGCGGCGGGCGATCTCCGCCCGCATCCGTTTCCGCATCGGCGAGGTGACCGTGGTGGCGACCCATCTCGGCCTCAGTATGCACGAACGCTATGCGCAGGCGCGCGCGCTTGCCGGCCTTGTGCAATCGCCTCGCACCGTCGTGATCGGCGATTTCAACGATTGGTTCTGGGTGATGTCGGTGCGGCGGGCGCTGGCGGCGCGCTGTCCGGTGCGAACGCGCCTGCGAACGTTCCCGTCGCGGCTTCCGCTGCTGCGGCTCGACCGCATCTACGCCACGCGCGATGGCACCATCCTCAAGGCATGGACCGACCCCGAGGCGCGCGCCTATTCGGATCATCTGCCGGTGCTGGCGGATGTCGGGTTCCCGCAAGTGCACACACCGGGAACAGGTTAGATGTTCACGCGTACCGATACGTTGATGTCGCAGGCAGAAACCGGCAAAATGCCCTGCGTCCATCTTCCCTGTTATGGCCGGTTGCCACCCGGTGCATGCGTCATGGCAACGCCGTGCCGCGCATTTGGTTCTGCGCGGGCTCGATCCGGTTGAAATTAGCGCAGCGGCATCGGCGGCCGTACGATCGGTTCGCCGTCCTCGGTCCGGGTCGGGGCGTGCGGGGGCGGCGGCGCTGACAGCATCGGGGCCGGCTGCGGCAATGGTGCGGTGGCTGCGGCCGGGGCGGGCGGATAGGCCTGCAGTGGCCGGTGCGGCGGCGCCGCGGCTGTTCGCGGCGGCCGTGCCGATGTCCCCGGCCGCGGCTTTGACGCAGCCGGTTTGACTTCGGCCGGCTTGGCTTCGGCAGGCCTGACTTCGGCAGGTTTGACTTCGGACGCGTTTGCCGCTTCGCGGATCATGGCTTGCTGACCCGTTTTGAGTTCGGCGATGCTGGCCTTGAGCTGTTCGACCTGCTGCGCCATTGCGGCGAGATCGCGCGCCATCGACTGCAATTGCAGCGTATCCGGGGAGGGCGCGGCGGCGGCCGGTGCTGGGCTTTCCGCAGGCTGGGCCGGAACTGCAGGTGGCTCCGCGGTCTGCTCCGCCGCGGCGGTCTGAGCGGCAGGCGCATCAGTCTGTTCGGCGAGTGCAGCCGTCGGTGGCGATGAGGTGAGGGCGAAACCAGGCACCCAATTCGAGATCATCTGTTTGGCGGTATCGCCGTGGTTATGCCAGGCGGCGGCAGCGGCGGCGCTGCCTATCGCAAACACCAGCATGACCGCGCTTTTTGCCCACCGGCTGGTCGGCGGCTGCTCGACGGGGGCGACGATATCGTCGGTGACGGTGGCGCGAAATGTCGTATCCACCGTTGGCGCGGCTGCTGCGAGACCGGATGCCGCAGATGCAGGCTGATCCGGAGCAGGGCGCTTCCCGTCAGGAGAACTCTCGACGTTATGAGGAATCCTGGCATCGCCCGTGATGTCGGCGAGCACCTTGTCGGCCCACGCGGTTGGCACCACGTCGGGCATGATCGCAAAATCGTCGTGCGGATCGCAATCTCTCAGCTTCAGTGTGGAATGCATTGGCGCTCCGTGCTCGGTCCAGACTCATCCGCATCGGGTGGCCGGTGGGTCCAGCTTCGTCGACGTCCCTCGACGGTCCCTTGCCCAAGCTCCAGAGTCCCGTCAGGTTTGACCAAAGCAAGGCGACAGGGTGGAGAGTGTGAGGCCCGCGGAACCTTATCGCGATGTCGGCGATGACTGGAACGAGAGCTTCCGCTGGCGGTTTAAACCCCACGCGGCGGCGCCGCCGAAACCGGTTCATGCGACTCCGATTGGCGGAACAAGCAGGGAGACCGATATGACATCAGAGACGCAAATTCACACCATCGCGCGCCAGATGATCGAGCGGCGGGGCTTCGGCGCGATCGCCGAAGCTGCCCGGATTGCCCAGGAGTGCGAGAGCAAGGGCGAGGCGGACGAGGCCAGGGAATGGCGTCAGATCCAGGATGCCATGAAGATGATGCGGGGACCGCATCAAAGCTGAGGACTTATTTCCGAGTCGCTTTCCCAGATTGCCGCAGCGGGGCAGGCGGCGTGACGCGTCAGTCCAGTATCAGGCGGCCGACGGCCTCGTGGCCGCCGCCGCTTCCACCGCGGACCACGACGATCTCGCCGCTCGCCGGCTGAATGCCGGTAAGCGCCTGGATATTGGCGCCGTGGGTTACGACAAGCAGGTTTCCGCTGCCGGTCCACTGGTCGATGACTGCGCGCGCGCCGGAAGTCAGGGTTTCCCGCTGGTCGCGCAGCACGACCACATTGCCAAATGTCGGCTCGGTCTTCACCGGTCCGAGATCTAGCAGCGTCGCGGTGTCGATGCACCGGCACCATGGCGAGGAGAGGATGGCTTCCCATACAATCCCTTCCGACTTCAGCCGTGCGCCGATCCTGAGCGCGTCGGCACGTCCCTTGGCGCTGAGGTTGCGCTGGGTGGCGCAGTCTTCGACCTTGAAGCCTGGCGGGTCGCCGAAACCGCCCGGCGCATCGGCATGCCGCATCAAGGCGATGTGCCGGCCGGCGCGCAGCGCGGACCAGGCCTCGGCCTCGCCGGCGCGGGCGATATCCGTGGTGCCGCAGCCGAGGAGGATGGCAAGGATCGCAGCAAGGATGGCGAAGCGGGTGCGGCGCATGATGGTGAACCTCGTCACATATACGCGATCAGGCGCCCGGCGCAGACCACGCCGAGCCATAACAGCAGCGATGCCAGCGCCGTCGCCTTGGCGCCGCCGGGCGCCTCGGTGCCCCACAGCGCGATCCTCCGCCACGGCCCGCGATGCGCGATCACCACGTTGACCAGCGCCGCTGCGATCAGCAGCAGCTTGCTCTGAAACGCTGGGTTACGCACCACATGTGACGCGTCGGCGCTGAACAGCAGGAAGCCCATGCTGATCGCCAGCAGAAAGCCGAAGCGCGACATCGGCAGCAGCAACTGCGCCATCGGTTGGATCGGAATCGCGCGCGCGAGCCCCAGCAGCCTGAGATCGAGCGCCAGGATCGATCCCACCAGCACGACGAAGCCGATGATGTGCAGAATCTCGACCGCGGGATACAGTGCGGGCGATGAGCGCATCACATGACCCAGCGCGCTTTCCTGCAGGGCGAGAAAGATCGAGGCCGCCGGCTGCTGTTCCACTCCGGCCTACCGCAATTCCACGCGCTTCCCGTCGAGTATGACGTATTCGATGCGCGCCTCGTCCGGTTTGCTGGTGTGGGGATAGCCGAACACGGTGCAGGTCTTGCCGGGCACGATCATGTCCGCCGTGATGCCGCGCGCCTGCATGCGCGAAGGCGGCGCCAGCACGAAGTGCCAGTGCTTGCCGTCGACCGCCATCTCGATCTCGCAATGCGGATTCTCAAAGGCCGATTTCAGGATCTTGCCGGTGACGGTAAACGACTTCGAGGTATCGTATCCGCCCCAGCCGTGATGGGCGAGCGCCGCGCCCGGAACAAGGGCGGCCGCCAACGACAACAACCAGCGACGGGTGATGGACGTCATGGACCGCCTCCAGCAATTTGAAACCGCACCGATCCGTGCCGGATTTCTAGCGCGTTTGGTGGGTCCGTTCAAATAACCCCGGCGTGATGCGGATAAGACCGCACCGGCCCACCCATTGTGGGGAGTAACCGGGTGCGGCGGCGGCGCAACACAACCCTTCTTTTTACCCCGGGTGTGACATCCACGCTTTGGTGACCGGACCCAGGATGCGCTATGCTGACGGGCGCGGACAAAAACAAGAAGTCGGGAGCAGGCGCGCCAAGGTTAGCCAAGCAGGGCAGCATCCATGATGACCTTACCGGAACTGGCCGTCGACGCGCTGGAAGAATTTCTCCGGTCCTTTATGCGCCGCCGGTTCGGGCCCTCGCAGCCCCTGGTGGAGATCGTGCCGGCGGCGGCCCGCCTCGCGCTCGAATGCATCGGCAACAGCGACGCGCTCTACCACAATGTCGAGCATACGATGCTGGTCACGCTGGCGGGGCACGATGTCCTGCGCGGGCGTGCATTGCACACCCATGTCAGCGTGGAAGACTACGCCCATGTCATCGTCGCCTGCCTCGGCCATGACATTGGTTATGTGCGCGGGCTGTTCAGGGAGGACGACGCCGCCGGATTTGTGATCGATGCCGCCGGCAACAAGGTGACCTTGCCGCGTGGCGCATCGGACGCCGGCCTGATGCCTCACCACGTCGACCGCTCGAAGCTCTATGTAATGAGGAGGGTCGTTGCTCCGCTCGACAAGCAGCGCATTGCCGATGCGATCGAAGGCACGCGGTTTCCGCCGCTGGCAGGCCAGCAATATGGCGAGGAGGCGTCGATGGTCCGAGCCGCGGATTTCATCGGGCAACTCGGCGATCCCAACTACATCCGGAAATCCAACGCGCTCTACCATGAGTTCGAAGAAGTCGGAGTCAATCGCCAGCTCGGCTATGATTCCCCCGCCGACATCGTCCATCGCTACCCGCAATTCTATTGGGATCAGGTGGCGCCTCAGATCCAGACCGAAATACGCTATCTCAACATGACGTCGAGCGGACGGCGGTGGATCGCGAACCTCTACGCCAATGTGTTCCGCGCCGAACAGGAAATCTCGCTTTCGGGGCCGCAGCGGTAGGCGTCTCGGATTTGCGACGGTCTGTTCGCAGGCGTGAGACGCTGGTCTGGAATGAAACCGCGGTTGCGACGGTCGAATAGCCGGAAACACCGCGTCAATTGCGGAGAAGTCTCACCGCCAGGCCGTGCGCCGGACGATGGCACGACGCTTGCTGTCGTATTCCTCAACGCGCGCAAGACGCGTTGCAGTGAACCAAACCAAGGGAAGGGAAACCTCATGGAGATCGGTTATTTCACCATGCCTTCACATCCGCCGGAGTGCGGCCTGAAGGAAGGCCACGACTGGGATCTGCAGGTGCTGCGCTGGGCCGACGAACTCGGCTACCAGGAAGCCTGGATCGGCGAGCACCACACCGCCCCCTGGGAGCCGCACCCGGCGCCGGACCTGCTGCTGGCGCAGGCGTTCCTGCAGACCAAGAATATCCGCCTTGGTCCCGGCGGCTTCCTGTTGCCGTATCATCACCCCGCCGAACTCGCCAACCGCGTCGCGATGCTCGACCATCTCTCCGAGGGCCGGCTCAATTTCGGCGTCGCGGCCTCGGGCCTGCCGAGCGACTGGGCGATGTTCAACGTCGACGGCATGTCCGGTCAGAACCGGGACATGACCCGCGAGGCGCTGGAGATCATCCTGAAGATGTGGACCGAGGATGCACCGTGGACGCATAACGGCAAATTCTGGACGGTGTCCAAGCCCGATGTGATGTTCGACTTCCTGAAGCCTCACATCAAGCCGCTGCAGGCGCCGCATCCGCCGATCGGGGTGGCCGGCCTGAGCAAGGGCTCCGATACGCTGAAGCTGGCCGGCGAGCGCGGCTACATCCCGATGAGCCTCAACCTCAACCCGGCCTATGTGTCGAGCCATTGGGAATCGGTCGAGATCGGCGCGGCCAAGACCGGACGCACGCCCAACCGGCAGGACTGGCGGATGGTGCGCGAGGTGTTCGTGGCCGACACCGACGAGGAAGCCTGGCGCCTGTCGGTGGGCGACATGATGGGCCGGATGATGAGCGAATATTTCCTGCAGCTGCTCGGTCATTTCGGCTTCAAGGACTATCTCAAGCACCAGCCGGATGTGCCGGACAGCGATGTCACGGCCGAATACTGCGCCAGGCACAACTGGATCGTCGGTTCGCCCGCGACCTGCGCCGAGAAGATCGAGAAGATCTACGACGAGGTCGGCGGTTTCGGCACGCTGCTGGTGTTCGGCTTCGACTACAGGCACAAGCCGGAGGCCTGGCACAATTCGCTGCGGCTGTTGAAGCAGGAGGTGCTGCCGCGTCTCAAGCATCTCAAGCCGGCCGTCAGCAGGGCCGCCTGAGGATGCAATCTGCATTTCTCCCCGCAGGCGGTCCGCAGGTGGGGAGAAATGCGCGAGACAAGGTTGGAATCGCAGGATGCCTTTCGTCATGCCCGCGAAGGCGGGCATCCAGTAAGCGCCGAAGTCAGCGATCGAACCGAGAGACCACGGTGTACTGGATCGTCCGCCGGAGCCTGTCATCGGGCGGCCATTCGGCCGACCCGTTCGCGGACGATGACATCCGGAGCGGGGGTATTGGTCGGCACCAACAGATCAAGAGATGTCGAAAATGGAGCCAGGAGACTTCAAAAGGGCGATGCGTCACTGCGCCGGCGCGGTGGCGCTCGTCACGGTCGGCCGCGAGGACGGTCGCCGGACCGGGTTGACGGCGACGGCGGTGTGCTCGCTATCGGACGATCCGCCGTCCCTGCTGGTGTGCGTCAACCGAAACGCCAGCGCGCATCCTCGCATTCGCGAGGAACGATGCTTTGGCGTCAGCTTCCTGTGCGAGGAGCACGTGCCGCTGGCGCTGACATTCAGCGGCCAGAAGGGCATTGAGGGCGACGACCGCTTTGGCTTTGGAAACTGGACGACCGGGATCACCCGCGCGCCGGTGCTGCAGGATGCGCTTACTTCCTTCGATTGCGAACTGCAGCAGGAATTCGAGACCAAAACGCATTCCGTATTCATCGGCGAGGTACGCGACGTCGGCATGCGCTGCGAAGCGCAGCCGCTGGTCTATCTGCGCGGTGCGTTCCACGGCGTGCAGGCGATGCGGGATGCCATGGCGCTCGGTGACATCAAGGCACGAAAGCTGAGCTGGAGCAGTTTTTCCTAGTAACTGGAATCACAAGTAGGTGTCGCAGCCGATCCTTCGAGACGCATCGCTTCGCGATGCTCCTCAGGATGAGGTTCAACTTGTTGAAACACAACAACCTCATGCTGAGGAGCGAGCGGCGCGAGCGTCTCGAGGCATGGGCGGCAAGCGGTTCACTGATCTCAGATAGTCGGTACCAGCTAGTCCTCCGGCGCTGTGATCCCCAGCGCGCTGATCTTGCGATAGAGCGTGGCGCGGCTGACCTTTAGTGCCCGCGCCGCGTCAGCGACGCGGCCGCCATGTTTGCGCAAGGCTTCGGCGATGACGTTGCGCTCCGCGGTTTCGAAATCGGGCTGCGTGGGGCGGGTGCCGCCCGGCGGCAAATCGAGATCGGCCTCGACGATGAGGCCGTCCTCGGTGGTACAGGCGGCAAGCCGCAGCACGTGGCGCAATTGCCGCATGTTGCCGGGGAAGGGGTGCGCCAGCAGCATGTCCATGGCGCCGGATGAAATGCGCGCCCGCGGCGCCTCTTCGGCGGCGATCTGCGCAATCACGTCGGCCTTGTCGCTGCGCGCGCGCAGGGGCGGCAGTTCGACCTGCAGGCCGCGCAGGCGATAATACAGATCGGCCCGAAAGCCGCGGTCCGCGACCATGGCGTCGAGATCGCGGTGCGTGGCGCTGATCAGGCGGATATCGACCGGCAGCGGCTTCAGCGCGCCGAGCGGCCAGACTTCGCGGTTTTCCAGCACCCGCAGCAGCCGGGTCTGCAAGGTCAGCGGCATGTCGCCGATCTCGTCGAGAAACAGGGTGCCGCCGTCGGCCTGCACGATCAGCCCCTTCGAGCCGTCGCGCCGCGCGCCGGTGAAGGCGCCGGGCTCGTAGCCGAACAGTTCGGCATCGATCAGGCTCTCCGGCATCGCCGCGCAGTTCAGCGCGACATAATGGCCGCCGGCGCGGCCGCTGGCGGCGTGAATGGCGCGCGCGAATACGTCCTTGCCGCTGCCGGTCTCGCCCTGCAGCAGCACCGGAATATCCTCGTCGGCGACCATCATCAGCCGCTTGACGCTGCGCTGCAGCGCGGGATCGGCCCCCGCAAGCCGCGTCAGCGCGGCATAGCGGCGATCCGGCGTGGCCGCGCGCGCCGACGGCGTCGGGGCTTGCGGCCGGGCGCGCAGCGGGCGGGAGATCTGGCCGCGCCCGAGGCGCCTGCCGTCGCGGTCGCGCACCAGCTGCGGCGCGTCGCACCGCCGCATAAAGCCGTCGTCGAGCCGGATGAAATGCGAGAGCGGCGTTCCCGCGTCGATCATCGCATCCGACAGGTCGAAGGCCTGGCGCGCGGCGCGGCTGGCGCCGAGCAACCGCTGGTCGTCGTCGAAGGCGACCATGACGTTGCCGCCGGCTTCGTCGCCGGGCAGTCTGGCGATCCAGCCGCGGTGATAGTGCGAGCGGAACATCGCTTCCTCGATCCGTCGCACCGCCTGCGCGGTGACGGCAAGCGCGATCTGGTGCGCGGCGCGATCGAGATCGCCGCGGCAGGAGGTGATGTTGACGGCGCCGGCGAGCCGCCCGGCATGGTCGAACACCGGCGCCACTGCACAGGTGAACATCGACCATTGCTCGCGAAAATGTTCGTCGCGGTGCACCAGGATCGGACGTTGCTCGGCGAGCGCGGTGCCGAGGCCGTTGGTGCCTTCGATGGCCTCGGAAAAGATCGAGCCGGTGTAGACCTTCCACTGCCGCAGGATGGTGGCGGCCTCACCGTCGGGCAGGCGGCTGAACAGGATGGCCGCATTGGTATCGGCGAGGTTGACGCAATAGCCGGTGCTGCGCAGCGCACGATAGAGGTCTTCCAGTTCTGATGTGGCGAGGTGGATCAGCCCGTCGACCGGTTCGGCGTGGCGTTTCAATTCGGATTGCGTCAGCGTGCGCGGCGGTCCGCGGCGCGCCGGATCCAGCTTGTGATCGACAAGACAGCGTCGCCAGGAATTGGCAATCCCCGGTTCTCCAACGACCGCCGTCTCATTATGGGCAACCGACAGCACGCGCTCGACGTGATTCCGGGCCTCGAGGTTGGCCATCGGGATTTCGCTCCCTGGACTTTGCCGAAGTCTGTCATAGCGTTGTCGGAAGTCAATCGTGCCCTGCGCTCGGATCCGAGCCGGGCCCAAGGTGAGGCAAGATGGCGACGTTTCCGACCGGCTCTTCGATTGGCCGCTTGCTGGCCGGCCCGATGCGGCCGGGGCGGCTGGAATGGATCGGGTTGCGTCCGGCGCGCAGGTCCGCAGTTCTGACCCAAGGCTCAGCGACGTTGATCGCCGGCCACGGGGTGGCGGGCGATCACTACGATACTCAACGCAACGGACCGCGCCAGGTCACGCTTGTTGCGGCAGAGGATCTCGCGGCGATCGCGGGGTTTCTCGGCCTGCGTGAGATTTCGCCTGAACTGCTTCGCCGCAACCTAGTGATCCGCGGAATCAATCTGCTGGCCTTGAAGGACCGGAGGTTTCGCGTGGGAACGGCACTGCTCGAAGGCTCCGGCGAATGTGCGCCGTGCAGCCGCATGGAGGAGGCGCTGGGGCCAGGCGGTTACAACGCCGTTCGCGGCCATGGCGGCATCACCGCGCGCGTCATCGAGGGCGGCGATATCGCTATCGGGGATGTGGTCGAGCGGGTCGATGCGACGGCGGCGTAGGGTCCGGCACATGAGCGGCTGCCGCGCAGGCTAATCCCGGCTCCGGGATAGCGCCTTGCCGCGTTCCGCCAGCTTCACCATCACCGGCAGGGCCTGATTGGTCGGCGTCGGGATGCCGAGCTCGGCGCCCTTGCGCACCACATGGCCATTGAGGAAGTCGATCTCGCTGGGTTTTCCGCGCGACAGATCCTGCGCGGTTGACGAGGTCTGGTTCGGCATCGCGGCGGGGATTTTGAAAATCTGCGCCGCGAGGTCTGGCGGAATTTTCACGCCGCAGGCGCGGGCGACATCGGCGGCTTCCGTGACCGCGCTGGCGATCACATCCCGGGCGCCTTCGACCTGCATCATCGGTCCGTAGGCGATGCCGGCCACGGCGGACAGCGCGTTGAAGGCGCAATTAGTGATCAGCTTGGTCCACTGCACGGCCTCGATATCGCCTGATATCGTGGTCCGGATGCCGGCGGCCTCGAGCATTTGCGCCAGTGTCGCGCTTGCCGGGGAAGCGCCGATCACGAGGTCGCCGCCGCCGTGATGCCTGATATGGCCAGGTCCGGCCATTTCGCTGCCGACATAGACCACCGCTGCTATGACCGGGTGGCCGGTGACGGCGCGCAGCCGCTGCGCATTGTCGACGCCGTTCTGCAGGCTGAGCAGCGAGGTCTCCGGCCGCAACCGCCCGGCCAGCGAGTGCCCGGCGACTTCGGTATCGGCCGACTTCACGCAAAGCAGCACCAGGTCCGGCGCGGCGAGGGCGGTTGCATCGACCGCGGCCCTCGCGGGCAGGTATCCCCGGAAGCCCTCCAGCTCCAGCAGCAGGCCGTTTGAGTTGATGGCATCGACATGCGGCTGTCGGCCGATGAAGGTAACATCATGGCCGGCGCGCAGCAGCAGGCCGCCGTAGTAGCATCCGACGGCTCCGGCGCCGATGACCGCGACTTGCATGTTTGTTTCCCGTGTTCGAAGGATGGCGTTCGGGGTAGCTGATGTCAGGAGATGTCGCAATCAGGTGCCTGGCTTTCCGGATTGCGTACGGGATTTGAACCAAGCGCCGCCGAATTCATTGGCAACGGCGGTGCGGAAAATGACGACACAGGAGACGGCGACGTTGCGCAGGATCGAAAATCAAAGCTTTCTGCTGTTGCTGGTCGCGGTCACGCTGGCGTTTGGCTGGATCCTGGCGCCGTTCTATGGCGCCATCCTCTGGGCCATCGTGGTCGCGGTGATTTTCGCGCCGATGAACCGGAGGTTGGAGGGCAGGATGGGCGGGCGGCCGAATCTGGCCGCCGCGACTACCGTCCTGATCGTCATTGCGATGGTCATCCTGCCGCTGGTCCTGATCGCGGTTTCGCTGGTGCAGGAAGTCTCCGCGCTGTTCGCCCGGGTGCAGTCCGGAGAGTACGACTTCGCCGGCACCGTTCAGCGGATGTTCGATGCGCTGCCGGCCTGGGCCACCGGTCTTCTCAACCGCTTCGGCCTGACCGACCTGACCGCGGTTCGCGACAGGCTGGCGGGCGGGCTTGTGAAGGGCGCGCAGACGGTTGCGCCGCAGGCGCTCAGCATCGGCATGAACACCTTCGACTTCGTGGTCGGCGGCGGCATCATGCTCTATTTGCTGTTTTTCCTGTTGCGCGACGGCAGGGCGCTGGCGCGGCGGGTCAAGCAAGTGGTTCCACTGCGCACCAGCCAGAAGACCGCGCTGTTCGGCAGGTTCGCCGATGTCGTCCGCGCCACGGTGAAGGGCGGCATCCTGGTGGCGATCGCGCAGGGCGCGCTGGGCGGGCTGGCGTTCTGGTTTCTGGGCGTGCACGCCGCCTTGCTGTGGGCGGTGCTGATGGCCTTCCTGTCGCTGCTGCCCGCGATCGGAGCCGGCCTCGTCTGGGCGCCAGTAGCGATCTATCTTCTGGCCACCGGTGCGGTGTGGGAGGGTATCGGCCTGATCCTCTACGGCGTGCTGGTGATCGGCCTCGTGGACAACCTGTTGCGGCCGTTCCTGATCGGCAAGGATACCAAGCTGCCGGACTATGTCGTGCTGATCTCCACGCTGGGCGGCATCCAGGTGTTGGGCCTCAACGGCTTTGTCATCGGGCCCTTGATTGCAGCCATGTTCATGGTGACGTGGGAGATCTTTTCCGCGTCGCGGCAGGGATCGCCGGAGACGGAAACACAGGGCCGCACACCGGAGCCGCCGCGATGAGCGGCGGCCGGCGAGGGGGTGAGCGGCCTCAAAGCAAAAATATCGAAAACAACCCCATGTACAGTAAGCGGCCGGGCAAATAAAGGTATTATGATAGGGCTTTCGTCGAGGTTGAGCCGTTCGCGAAAATCCATCAGCGTCATTGCGAGCTCCGCGAAGCAATCCATTTCGCAACGGTACTGGTCGATGGATGGATTGCTTCGCTGCGCTCGCAATGACGCGCTGTGAGTTGCACCCGCCCATCGACACGAGGGACATCATGACCAGGCCAGCCTCGGTGCTCAACGAAACCCTGACGGCGGACGCGGCCTTGCGGGCGCGGGCGGCCCGCGTCGTGCCCGGCGGGATGTGGGGGCATCTCAACGCGGCGCGGCTGCCGGAAGGGTATCCGCAGTTTTTCGCCAGCGCGCAGGGATGCCGGATCCGCGACGTCGACGGGCGCGAATATATCGACTTCATGTGCAGCTGGGGGCCGGTGCTGCTCGGCCACCGCCATCCCGAAATCGAGGCGGCGGCGCAGGCGCAGGCGGCGCTCGGTGATTGTTTCAACGGCCCCGGCGAGGTGATGGTGGACCTCGCGGAGGATCTTGTCGCGATGGTGCCGCATGCCGACTGGGCCATGTTCCAGAAGAACGGCGGCGATGCCACCACGGCGTGCGTCACCATCGCCCGTGCCGGCACCACCAGGCGCAAGGTGCTGGTGGCGCGCGGCTCCTATCACGGCGCGCTGCCATGGTGTTCGCCCAGCCTCATTGGCGTCACCAGCGAGGACCGCGCCCATCTCGTGCACTTCGACTACAACGACGTGGCGAGTCTGCAGGCGGCCGTCACGGACGCGGGCAACGATCTCGCCGCCATCCTGGTGACCGCCTTCCGCCACGACATGGGCAGGGATCTCGAACTGCCGACGGTGGAATTTGCGCAAGCCGCGCGCGCGGCCTGCGACGCCGCCGGGGCTGCGCTCATCATCGATGAGGTCCGCGCCGGCCTGCGGCTCGATCTCGGCGGCAGCTGGGAGGCGCTCGGCGTGCGCCCGGACCTCGCCGCCTGGAGCAAGGCCATCGCCAACGGCCATGCGCTGGCCGCCGTCACTGGCAACGACCGGTTTCGCGACGCCGCGACGAAAGTCTTCGTCACCGGCTCGTTCTGGTGCGGCACCGTGGCGATGGCGGCGGCCCGCGCCACGCTTCGGATCGCGCGCGAGACCGGCGTGCCCGCGCACCTCCACGCGATGGGCCTGCGGCTGCGCGATGGCCTGGCGGCACTGGCCGACCAGCACGGCGTCGCCATCCGCCAGAGCGGCCCGCCGCAAATGCCGCTTGTCCTGTTCGATGACGATTTGGATGTCCGCAAGGGGCGCGCCTTCTGCTCGGCGGCGCTGCGCCACGGCGCGTTCTTTCACCCGCAGCACAATATGTTCCTGTCGGCGGCGCACGGGCCCGCGGATATCGACGAAGCGCTGGAGGCGGCGGCGCAGGGGTTCAGGGCGGTGCGGGAGCTGCGTTAATTCACCCCCCAACCTCCATCCTGAGGAGCGCGCCCTGACGCGCGTCTCGAAGGATGGCCGCGGGCCCGGAGCAGCATCCATCCTTCGAGACGCATCGCTTTGGCGATGCTCCTCAGGTTGAGGTCGGTGCGTTGCGCTGACGCGCCCGACGAATGTGAGGACATCCTGCCGGCCGCGTTCGCAGGGACTACGAGGCTACCCGTCCCGCGGGCCGTTCGTTTGAAGTTCGCTTCGCCATTGGCCGGGAGAAATGCCGAGATAGCGGCGGAAGGCGCGGCTGAACGCTTCCTCGGAACCGTAGCCGACGGTGGTGGCGATGGCGGCGAGTTTCGCCGGCGTATCCTTCATCAGGTCCGCGGCGAGTTGCATGCGCCATTCCGCCAGGTAACGAATGGGCGGTTGACCGAGCAACCTGCGAAAGCGCTCGTCGAGCACCGAGCGCGATGTCGCGGCGAGACCTGCGAGTTCGTCGACGCTCCACTGCCGGGCCGGATCGGCGTGCAGCAGCGACAGGGCGCGTCCCACCACGGGATCGCCGATGGCAGCGAGCCAGCCGGTGTCGCTCGCGGCGTCTTCGCTGTAGAGCCGCAGCGCCTCGATCAGCAAAATCTCCGGCATGCGTGTCATCAGCGGCGCACCGCCGCTGCGCGGATGGCTGCGCTCGTCGAGCGCGTAGTTGATAAACGATCTGATGAGGTCCGCGATCGGCCCTTCGGGCGGGCGCACCCGAAACACCGCAGGCAGCCGGCGCATGAAGGAATTGAACAGCAGCTCGTTGCATTTGAGGTAACCGCAGACGACGCTGGTGTTCCGGCCGCCGCCCTCGAAACGGCAGACGGGAACACCCTGCCACGGCGGGGGAGGCAGCAGGTCCGCAATCGGGATCGGCGCGGCCTGCTCCGGACGGCTGCCCATCAGGTGCCGGTCCGCGTGCGGCAGCACGGCGAGGTCGCCCGGCTCGAGATCGATGCGCGCGCCCCGCGCGCCCACCCACGCCGCGCCATCCCTGACAATATGAAAGAGGATCAGCCGCTGTGAGCCCGGCGCCAGCAGGTTGACCAGATCGCGCGATTCCGGCGAGTCGAAGGTCCAGGGCGCGGAGTATTCGCCGCGAAGGAAGAAGGCGCCGGAAAGCCGGATGCGGGAAAGTACATCTGACAGCAGATCGGCCCCGTAGCGTCCGCCCGCAACGTCCGGGGTTTCGATCAGGAGGTCCGGTGGAGCGGTCATGGTCATTTCGGGCGGTTCCATCGATCCTTTGCAGGCGAAACAGCGCAACACGAAGTGAGGGATCTCGCCCGACAGCTGCCGCAGTGCGGCCGGCGGCGCGGCGATCCTCCAATGCTTAGCAAAGGAAATCACGTCATGCCAACTTTTGTGATCGAACGCGACATTCCAGGCGCCGACAAGCTGACGGCGGACCAGCTTAAAGGCATCGCGGCCAAGTCGAACGACGTGGTCGCCGGTCTCGGCGTGCCGTACAAATGGATCACGAGCTACGTCGCCGGAGACAAGATCTACTGCGTGCATGAGGCGCCCAGCGCCGAAATCGTGTTGAAGCACGCGCGCGAAGGCGGGTTCCCGGCCAACAAGGTGACCGAGGTGGCGGCCTTCATCGGCCCGTCAACGGCGACCAGTGGCTGAGCTGCGCGCAGGGCGGCATGCGGACAGGGTGTCGGTCTGCGGCACCGAAGGTGAGCCGTCGGCGGGTCATTCGCCGCCGACGAATTGCAGCCATCGCTGCTGCTGCGATTGCAGCCAATTTTTTCGTTCTTCCTGCAGTTCAACGACGCGCTGTGTGGCCGCCGTCATAGCACGGGCGACGACGTTGTAGCGGTCCACGGTGCGTTGCAGGGCGAACAGGAACTGACCGTCGACGACCTTGTAGCCGCCGGATTCGGCGACCAGAAAGGCGACATAGTCGCCATAGGCGCGATAAAGTTCTGATCGCGCCGACAGCAGCCGGGTCATCAGGGCCGTGAACTCCGCGTGCCGCTTGTCGATGTGATCCAGAAACCTGTTTGTGGTCTCGTTGCCGGCGGGCAGCGAACGCGCGAATTTTTCCACACTGTCGCGCTCGGTTTTCAATAGCGCGATGTAGCGCGGCAGGAATGTCGTCGCATTGGCCTCCGCCGTTTTCAGGTCGCGGCGAAGCGCCTCGAGCTCGGCCCGGCTCGCCGCGCCGAGATTGCCGAATTTTGAAATCGCCGGCGGCTCGACTTCACCGGACAGTCTTTCAGCGGCGGCGCTGGTTTCGTTGGCTGACCTGGTGGCCATGGCGGTCAGCCGCAGGAACCTGCTCTGGGGATGTTGCGCGAGCGCCGCATCGATCTGCGCGGGACTGGTGATGCCCTGCAATGCCGTCCGGCCTTCACGATCGGCACTGCCGTCCTGCCATTTACTCAGGTCGGATACGAACCAGGCCCCGGCCGCAAAGACGATGAACAGCAGCAGGAAGGCTATTCGCACGCGCGTTTTCGCAGTCGGATCCGAAGCCATATCGCAGGCCTCCCATCGCTCCCGGCCGGGTCCGTTGCGGCACTGTGCCGTCACGTCCCTTGACAGGTTAGCGCTTCGCCGTCGGAATGGCGACCAGCGCATAAGCGCGGCGTCGCGGTGTCTCACGCGGTGCAACAAAAACAAGAAGCGGGAGGATTTGCGAATGTTTCGTTATATCCAGAATTTTGCACTTGCGGCGCTGGCGGCAGCGCATCTGTTCGGCGCCGGCAGCGCCCATGCGGCTTTTCCGGAGCGGGCGATCACGCTGATCGTGCCGTGGGCCGCCGGCGGCGGCACCGACGCGGTGGCGCGCCAGATCGGCGCCATGCTGGAGCGCGATCTCAAGCAGCCGGTGAACGTCACCAACCGCACCGGCGGATCGGGCGTGATCGGCCACCAGGCGATCGCCACCGCGGCGCCCGACGGCTACACGATCGGCCTCATCACGCTCGAGATCAACCTGATGCACTGGGTCGGGCTGACCGATCTCACCTATGAGAAGTATACGCCGCTCGCACTGGTCAACCAGGACCCCGCCGCGATCCATGTGAAGGCGGACTCACCCTACAAGAACGTCAAGGAGCTGTTCGCGCACATCAAGGCGAACCCGAACAAGGTGGTGGCCTCGGGCACCGGGCAGGGCGGAAGCTGGCATGTCGCGCTCGCCGGCTTGATGCAGGCCGACGGCGTTCCGCCGAACTCGATCCGCTGGGTGCCGTCCACGGGGGCCGCGACCGCGCTGACCGATCTCGCCGCCGGCGGCGTCGACTTCGTCTCCTGCTCGATGCCGGAAGCCGAGGCGCTGATCAAGGCGGGGCGCGTCCGCAGCCTGGTGTTCTTCTCGCCGAAGCGCGCGCCGAATTTTCCTGACGTGCCGACCACCGAGGAGGCGACCGGCCACAAATGGCACAAGGGCGTGTGGCGCGGCTTCGCGGCGCCCAAGGGCCTGCCGAAGGAGATCGCCGCGCAATACGAAACCGCGATCAAGAAGATCTGGGACAGCCAGGAGTTCAAGGATTTCATGAACCGCCGCGGCTTCGACATGATCTATCTCGGCTCGGCCGAGTTCGGCGAGTTCATGAAGGCGGACAACGAGGACAACGGCAAGGCGCTGAAGTCGCTGGGGCTGGCGAAGTGAGGGGATGAGGGAGTGGGGCGGATTAGCCGAAGGCGTAATCCGCCACCCTCGTCGTCCCTGCCTAGTGCGCAATTGCGCACGGGGCGCAGGGACCCAAACGACGTGTACTCTCGGCTCAAGCACTGAAGGTCGAGACCTTCCTCAACAACCAACACCTGTGGTTATGGGTCCTGCGTTCGCAGGGACAGCGGTAATTGGGTTACCGTGAGGACCGGACGCGATATAGACCACCACAGGAACCACGGCGGAACGCCTTACGAACGCGGATCATCCCAGGATTGACGCGCGGCGTGATGGATGTGGAGGATCTCGATCGTTTCGCCCATGACCCGATAGAAAATCTTGTAGGGATACCGGCCCAGCGGCGCCACGCGAACGCCGGGACGTCCCGCAGCACGGCGTGAACTCTGGGGCCATCGGGCGATGTGTGCGACGACGGCACGAATGCGCCGCTCGACGGCTGGCGCTACCGTTGGATAGTGAAGGACAAGCCAGTCGGCGATTTCACCGAGATCCCTGAGGGCATCCTCGGTGTAGACGACCTTCATCAGCCGCGGAATTTAGCGAGGGCGGCTTCAACCTGCTGATCGGTCGCGAACCGGCCCTCCGCCGCAGCACGCAGGCCGCGATCGATGCCGGCCAGCTCTTCCAACGTCGGCTGGTATTCGCCGTCCTTCAGCCCGGCGTCGAGTTCAAGGGCGAACTCGGCAAGCTCGTTCTGGACATGCGGCGGCCAAGCCTCGACACGTTCCAGGGCATCGGTCAGTTGCTTTGTCTTCATGGGTGGGAATGTATCATGATTTCGGGCAGTCGGCCAGCTTGCGTAGGGTAATCCGTCCCACGCGCTGAATAATAAGAAGGGGCCAAAATGGCATTTCGTGTCTTGATCATCGGCGGCACGGGGCAGGTGGGGGCCGCGGTGGTGCGGGCGCTGGTGGCGGAGCCGTCGTGTGCTGAAATCGTGATGGTCAATCGCCGGGCGGTTGACCTGATCGCCGAACCCCGTGTGCGGCAGGTGATCCTCGATACGGCGGCCGCGCAGTTTCCGGCAGAAGTGATCAGGCTTGCGCAGGACATGGTTGCGCAGGGCGATCCCGTCCACGGGGCATCCTGTGTCGGCGTCGGCAAAGGCAGCCTGCAGTGGAGCGAGGAGGAATTGAAGGCCCTCGAAATCGGCGTGGTCGGCGGCTTTGCCCGCGGTTGCCACGCCGGCGGCATCACCCGGTTTGCTCTGCTGTCGGCCGTGGGAAGCACCGCGAAAAGCAGGTTTCGCTACGTGCGGATCATGGGGATGAAAGAAGACACAGTCAAAGCGATCGGCTTCCAGCACCTCGCGATTTTTCAGCCGGGGATTATCGCAGGCAATGCCCACACGCCGGGCTATATCGCCTGGCTGGGGCGTCTGATTCCGGGACGTTTTGGCGCGATCGAGCAGGACGATATCGGGCGGGCTTTTGTTGCTGAGTTCGTCAGCAGCTCGGCGACGGATGGGGTTGTGTATCTCGAGAATGGGGCGATGAGGCAGAGGTCTCGTGCGTTGAAATAGCCCGTAGGATGGATTGAGCCCGTAGGGCGGATCATGATCCGCCGGTACCCTCGTCGCAATGGCGGATTACGCCTTCGGCTTCAATCCGCCCTACGAGCTAAAGCCCTGACGGGCGCTTCAATCGCCTGGCCTTTGTATTCCGCTCCAGAGTTGAAGGGTTTATATTTTGAAAATGACGGTCGCACCATTTGACTCGGTGAAGTGTCCTCATAGGAAGCACCTCTAGGCCATGCAAATAGTGTGCATCATCATCTATGAAGCCGACAATTTGAGCGTGGCTGCCGGGATTAAGAGCGCCGATCTGCGGCATTCCGCCAGAATACTTGTCTTCAGCAGAGAATAATGCATCGCAAAAACCTGAAAAGAACGCACTGCTCCTCGCGCCAACATCCGATCCCGTCCAGCGGTCAATGTGCTTCTTTACCGACGTTTTACCGGTGCCCAGCACGGCGATGAGGCCTGTTGTCGCCGGAATTGGCATAGATGTACTTTTCCATTCTTTTCGCTTGCATTGATACGAAACTTGCCAGACCGCGAAGCTTCGCCCTGCATTCTCGCCTATCCGTAGAGCATGCAGAATGGAGAAGTCTTGGTCCGGCGTGTCACGCCGCCGCTCAAAAGATCTTCTCAGAGACGTGAATACGACCTCATGTTTCTCTTCGGCGCTGGCCTTGCTTTCAAAAAGGACCCCGTTGTCTATAGCGGACACTATTTGGGCGAGTACCAAGCTCGGAAAAACAACGTCGCCGCAGTAGCCAAACATGTGTGGTTCAACTCGACACGTGAATACCTTTCGACCACCGTCCCAGTAGGTCGTGTGGGAGCCCCAGGTGATGCGGCTGTCACTTGCAATATATATCGAGTTTGGTCTCGTGGCTTGGCCAGCTTTATACGAGGCCCACGAGATGAGTGTAGTCATCCAAATAACTCCGAACGATTATCTTTCAAGAGAAGAAGATGGACGAAATCTGATATTTGATCGAAACTTGCTTCTTCCGTCATCCCCAAGTGATGGGGTTCTTCGCTCCATCCTACGGGCTATACAAGCTGCAAAGTTTTCTGCGGTCCACTACTCGATGTTTGATATTTGCATCTTGCTTCAAGAGAGAGGCGAAATATGCGTCGCACCTGAACATGTCGCAGTAGGGCGCATAAACGGCGTGCATCATATCACCGAAATCGCTCGGCTCGCGCGCTACAACCGATCTCTTCCCCGAGCGCCATCGTTGTAGATTGGATTCGACCACCGAGTGAGCATAGGCAACATACATATTCAGAAAGACCGACACCGAAGGGCAAGTCGCAATGAGGCGACTGATTTCTCTGTCATCGAAGTTTTCTACGGATGTTTCTGCTAACTGAGATACCAACGTTCGTCGAAGCTCTGTTGGTTGTATTGCCTGACGAAGCGCCTTCGCTACCGCTTCGTTGTGGCCTAGGTCTATCAAGCCACCGGCTGCCTCGAGAACTGATTGAAGGCTTGCCTCGATGCTCGAGAAAATTTGCACGCCTTGATTCCTCAGCAATCCATAAATTGTGTCTCGTTCGTCGGTGAGATCCAAGACACATTCTACCAAGCCCTTCGGGTCATTGAGGATTTCGATCAAGCGCGCATGAAAATCATCATCTGACCGGTCTCCAACGAGCCAGTCCATTACAAACTGATTGCTGAGTAGATTGAAGGGAAATTCCTGTGGCGCTTGGTTGCGTTGCAGCAGGCTCCTCCATCGTGCTCGGCCACTCTCGTTGGAAAGTCGCCATTCCGACTTGAGCTTTCGTCTTTTATTCCTCGGGAAATGAGCAATTTGCTTCTCTAGTTCGGCGGTCGCTAGGCCCCGTCTCCGATTGAGCTGTGGAGTTATTGACAAGCCAAACCATTCTGACTTGGCCGAGAACAGTTCTTCTTCCGAAAGCCTTCCGTCGGATCGGCCGCTTATTGCCTTCTCAAGCTCAAGGCGCATGACCTCGTGAGGCAGGCGCACGAAATTATGACAGCAGAGTTCTTGCATGAGAGATGCGCGACGAACTGCAGCTTGCTTATGAAGGGGATTGTCGGTGGCATGTACTGCCTCCGATAGATGAATCCCTGAAAGTAGGCATTTTGCCGTACCGTTGGCGACGCTGGCTCGAAGAGCAGCAAGCACGGTTCGGCTGTCGTTGGAGAGATTCGATTCGGCTGCGGACAGGTCGGAGAAGTCGGAGCTGTCCAAATAGACGATTTTGGGCAACGTGCAGAGCTGAACCAGGAGGCTTTGCGCATTAGTCATTGAGACTTCCAAGCACTCACGCTGCCGCGAGATTACGTTGGTCTGTTCTGCCCTACGAGCTTTTATGACGTAAATCTTCGCAGGTGTTCTGTGGCAGCAACTTTCTCCATAATCGCCTTCACCAGAAGGTCGATCGGCTTGCCGTCAGAATAGTCAGCCGGGGCGAGGAAGTTCACGCGCCCATCAGCCATAATTTTTTTCGATCGCGATTTGGCGGCACGAGTGTGTGGTCGAAATACCGCGATGGAATGGCCACCTTGCTCCTTGACCAATCGGAAACAGGGTATGTCAGTTTCGCCATCGCCAATAAAAACCATATTCCTGAACGGAACAGGTCGTTCATCCGGCGGGATGTATTGATTTACACGATTATGATCATAAACGTCATGAGCGCCTTTGTTGATCCGGAATAAATACTGCGTTTTGGTCGTGTAATTCAAAGCCAGCGCCGGCCACTCAGCGACGCCGTGATGGTCGTAGCAATATGACGACGCATAGATGTCCTTGAAATATTTTCTAATTGGCGTTCCCATAATCATTTCTCTTATCCCGGAAGAGATAATGTGGTGACTAACGCGCAGCCCACCTAGCTTTCCATATGTCGTAATTCTTCCAAACCAATCCTCTACGCCGTTAAATAACTTCAGACTCTTTCCGTAGTCGCTAAAGTCGCGACGCCTCACTGGCACATGGGCTGCTTTTGCTTTCTCGAGCATAAGGCCCATGTAGATCAAAATATTATCTGCGTTGTGGTGTTGGCATCGACGGCCAACTTCATTCCAAAATGATCTAGTGGTCATCCCTATGGATGGAATGAAGTCTCGCTCCTGCATGTTGCCTGGAGCAAGCGTACCATCAAAATCATAGCATATAGCAAATGGGATAAGCGCCTTGCGCAAGTGCTCAACCTTTCGGCGGGAAGGGGTCCTTGCCGTATGTATTTCGAGCTCTGATTTTTCCGTCGTTACCCTTGAGCAATGCCTCCCCACCAGCACCACGAGCGAGGCGGCGAGCTTCACTCCATGCGTCCGATTGGGTGTCATGTACAGAAGAAGCACGTGCAGCTCCTTCTTTTTTTACCGCCCAACCATCGGATCGTTTTGTCGTCCAGTAATTTGAAGACATTTTGTAGGCCCCCCTTCGTCGTCCTATTTGATCTTATCTCGTCTTGCGCTCAAGTTGCTTAGCTGGGCTCAATTGGTCGAACCGCCTACACTTTGAGTGAGTCAATATCCTTTGCTCCGGGAATGTATCCAGAATATCCGGCGTACCCTGGATATCCAGGGTAACCGGGGTATCCTGGATATCCAGGGTAGCCCGGATATCCGCGATACGGGCGTGAGCTTATTGCTACAAGCCGGTTTCTAACGACTGTGCCAAGATATCGGCCGGCTCGTATCGACAGCGTCGCCATCTTCCCACGGAAACCAACCCACCCACTTTCCATTCTTGTCGAACAAATACTTGTCGTTAGGATTGCGACGAAAAGCAATCCATTGCCCTGCAGTGTTAAAAAAATTCTGGGTCATAGAAGGTTTTCCTCACGAACACCCCGTCGTACTTCCGCACGTATCGCACTTCATGCAGGTGCCATTCCGCACCAGCGTGAAATTCCCGCATTCGCCGCACATCTCGCCTTCGTAGCCTTTGGCCTTGGCTTCCATGCGGCGTTCGGCTTTTGACGGTGCGGCCTGGGCGGCAGCGCCGGCCTTGCTCCATTGCAGGGCTTCCAGCTTTTCCGTCGGCGACAGATCGTGCTGGGCTTCCTGCTTCAATGCCACCGCGCCTTCGAGTGCGTCGCTGACGCGGCTGGTGGGGCCGTGGCCGGCCATCGAGGTGATGTTTGGTGCCCCCCCACCCGGCGCACCGCGTGCGCCACCCTCCCCACCAAGGGGGGAGGGTGAAGAGCCGCGCATCACCACGAGGTTGTCGGTGCGCGAGCGGGTCAGGCCCTTCGAGAGGTACTTGTTGCTGGGCTGCTCCGGCGCCTTGCCTTCCTCGACGCCCTTGCCCATGGCGTCGAAATTGGTTTCGGAGGGGTCGACATGGGCGAGGTCGACGCGGCCCATGTAGCTGACCGCAAGTTCGCGGAACACGTAGTCGAGGATCGAGGTCGCGAACTTGATGCTGTCATTGCCCTGCACCGGGCCGTTCGGCTC
>JAUXWH010000308.1 GCA_030681365.1 Bradyrhizobium sp. | reverse complement strand
CGCCGCGAGGCGCACTTCGTTCAATGCAACGTTATCGTTTGCATTTAGGTTTTTGACCCGATAACGGCGGTATCATGCCGAGCACAATTCAGAGCTTCTTCGCAGCCATCGATCCTGTTTCGCCCCCGCCGTAGCAGCCTTGCCGATTGCCATCCGGCAAAATCAAGCTGCTAGGGTGGAGGCGCCGGGTACTGCCCCCGGGTCTGCCTGCAGTCCGCTCTGAGGTTCAGCGCCATCGTCTTGCGACAACCCGAATATAGGTGCGATCGGGGGCGAAAGCTAGGCCGCCATAGGCGCCCTCGCTCCCGGGAACCCGAGGCTTACCAGAAGGCCCAGCTCGCGGTCACATAGGGGCCGTGGTTGGTGAAGTTGCTCAGCAGATGCTGCTGCGTTGCGAGATAGATCCCCACCGGCGGCAGCGTCAGGCCGGTCGGCACCTGGGTCACCGCATAGGAATTGACCGCATCGAAATATACCGCCGCCTTGTAGCCGGCCTCGACCTTGAACAGGCCCAGGCTGTTCGGCGCAAAGGTGTAGGCGGTGGCGAGCCGGGCGTCGATGCTGGGAACCACCCGCGTCGCATTGGGCGATGCCAGATACTGGCTGGAGAGGCCGAAGGCCGGCGACAGCGTCGTGTAGTCGACGCGGCCCTGCGATATCCCGACCAGGGCGGCGGCCGCGACCTCGCCGATGAACTGGAAGTCGCCGATGCCGTACTGACCCTTGAGGCCAAGACGGGGGCCGGCGCCGGTAAACAGCGAGTTGTTGGTGTAGCCCGAAGAGGCCGCGCCACCGGGGCTTTCGAACAGGCCCGACAGGGTCTGGCCGATCCGCGCCGCCGTCACGCCGCCGAAGGCGCGCATCTGGAACGCGCAATCGGCGCAGAAGGTGTGCCCGACGTCGAGATTGACGGCATCGAACCTGGTTTTCACCGTGCCGGAACCGTTCTTGTACAGCGCGGATTCCGGCCCGATCAGATAGGGCGGTCCCACCATCTCCGTGGGCGAAGCGAAGAACGCGTCATCGGCGGTGCTGTTCAGATGCGTCCAGTTCAGCTGGATGTCGTTGGTCTCGCTCGGCATGTAGCGGGCGCCGAGCGTGAACGACGGCGCGAAGTTCGGCTTCAGCGACTGGTTGTTCCAGTGCGGCGTCACCACGGGCAGCGGATTGGTCAGCGTGCCGTATTCGAGGTTGCCGGCGCCGGGCTGCAGGAACGACAGCGTCCCGGAGAGTTCGAAGCGCGGCGCCACCGGCCTTGGCTCGCCGCCGTGGCGGTGGGCAGAGGCCATGCTGTCGGCAGCGGCTGGCGAACGCGGCAACGCGGCAAGAGGAGCAACCGGGCCGGCATCTGCGGGGTGCGGCCGCGGCCTCGCCGCCTTCGACGTTTCGAGCCGGATCAGCCGCGCCCGCAGCGCGGCGTTCTCCCGCTCCAGCGCATCGAGGCGCGCGGAAACCGCATCGGCGACCGCCGGTCGCGGCGCCGCAATAGTCAGGGCGAGGCACGCAAGCAGCGCCAGTTTCGTGAAGCTTTTCATGGTCCGCACTCCCCAGGGAATCATCGGGTCAGCGGACTCCACGAATGGCCATCAGCGGCAGGCCTCATGCGAGGTTCCGGCGCAACGTCCGAATCAGTGTCGTCCTGCCCGATGCAACGCTAGGGCGCGCGGTGAGAGCAAAGCGATCTATATTGAACACCTGCTGCGAATGTCGGGCGGTGTGCTTTTAGGGTACGCCGTAGAGCTACGGGCATTCGCCGCGGCGTACGGCTCGTCAGCGGCACAGGCCTTGTTCGGATCGGAGCGCTGGAGCGGGCGAAGGGAATCGAACCCTCGTCGTGAGCTTGGGAAGCTCCTGCTCTACCATTGAGCTACGCCCGCGTGCCCCCTTAATTAGCCGAGACCGCCCGCCCCGCCAAGCGCCTTGCCGCCCCCCTGGGCGCCCCGGCCCTTGCCAGCCTTAACCGATCCCGAAGATTCCAGATGCAGCCGTTTGTGACGGTGTTATGATCCCTCCAAGGTGGGTAGCGTAATGTCGGGGCGTGGGTACACCATTTTCGACACCATGATCGGCCGGTGCGGCATCGCATGGGGCCAGGCCGGCATCGTCGGCGTGCAGCTGCCCGAGGCGCGCGAGATCGAAACCAGGCGCCGGCTGTATCAGCTCTATCCCGATTCCCGCGAAGCGCGTCCGCCGCCGCATGTCGAAGTCGCGATCGAAGGCATCGTGGCGCTGCTGCGCGGCCAGCCCCGCGACCTCTCCGACGTCGCCCTCGATATCTCGGGCATCCACGCCTTCAACCAGCGCGTCTACCGGCTGACGCAGGCGATCCCGCACGGCGAAACCCGCACCTATGGCGAGATCGCCGCACGGCTCGGCGCCTCCGGCGCCGTGCACTCGGTGGCGCAGGCGCTGGCCAAAAATCCGTTCGTGATCATCGTGCCCTGCCATCGCGTTCTCGAAGCCGGCAGCTATGCCGACCGGATGTCGCCGCACGGCGGCAGCATCTCCAAGCGCAGGCTGCTTTCGATCGAAGGCGCGCGCAGCGCCGTCAGCAGCAAGACCCTGTTCGACGTTCTGCTGCCCGTTGCCCCGCCGCGCCTGCAGGGCTAACATCGCCGCATGACGGCAAGACCCCTGTTACAGCGCGATTCCATTTCGGTATTCGAGTTCCGCTGCACCGCAGGCCCGGCGGACACGCCGTTCGTGGAGCAGCATACCGGCCACTCGGTTTCCTTTGTCCGCAAAGGCAGCTTTGGTTGCCGCAGCCGCGGCCGGAGCTTCGAACTGGTGGCGGGGTCGGTGATGGTCGGCCATCCCGGCGACGAATACATGTGCACCCACGACCATGTCTGCGGCGACGAGTGCCTGTCGTTCTTTCCGGGCCCCGAACTGCTGGAAGCGATCGGCGACCGCGCCGAAACCTGGCAAATCGGCGCAGCACCTCCGTTGCCCGAATTGATGGTGCTCGGCGAGCTGGCGCAGGCCGCCGCCTGTGGCCGCAGCGATATCGGCCTCGACGAGGCCGGGGCGCTGTTCGCCAGCCGGTTCGCCGAGGTGGTTTCCGGGCGGCCGCAAAAGCCTGCCGCGGCGGGGGCCCGGGATCGCCGCCGCGCGGTGGAAACCGCGCTATGGATCGACGCGCATTCGTCTCAAAATATCGATCTGGAGCAGGCCGCCGCCCAGGCCGGGATCAGCCCGTTCCATTTCCTGCGATTGTTCTCCAGCGTGCTCGGGGTCACCCCGCACCAGTATCTGGTGCGCACGCGGCTGCGCCATGCCGCGCGCCTGCTGGCCGACGACGAAACTTCCATCACGGACGTCGCCTATGACGTCGGTTTTGCCGATCTCTCCAACTTCGTCCGCACCTTCCACCGCGCCGCCGGGGTCTCGCCGCGCCGGTTCCGCGCGGCATCGCGGGGCGACCGCAAGATTTTCCAAGAACGCCTCGCTTTGCACTGACTAGGGTCGTCTCCGAACCGCGCGCTTTGCAGCGCGCCTTGAACAGGAGAACGCCATGTACGACCACATCGGATTGAAAGTCGGGAGTCTCGACGCCAGCGTGCGCTTCTACACCGCGGCACTGGCGCCGCTCGGCTTCGTGCTGTGCTCGCGCGACGACAACGGCGCCGGCTTCGGCCCCAAGGGCGAGCCGGCGCTCTGGCTGCATCTGCACAAGGGGCCGGCCAATGGCGGCGCCCATGTCGCATTCCGCGCGCCCGACCACGCCGCCATCGAGAAATTTCACAGCGAGGGACTGAAGGCCGGCGGCCGCGACAATGGCGGCGCCGGCCCGCGCGCGGACTACAGCCCAACCTATTATGCGGCGTTCCTGATCGATCCCGACGGCAACAATGTCGAGGCGGTGTGTACGTAGGGCACATCGCGGGAAATCCCCAGCCGTCATCCTGAGGTGCCGTCGCAATTGCGACGGGCTCGAAGGATGGCTGCAAGCACGTAAACCCGCATCCTTCGAGGCTCGCAAGAGCTCGCACCTCAGGATGACGTCTCGCTCTGCTGCAAGAAAGATCACTCCCATGGCTTCCCTCCACAAGGACATTCCGCTCGACGCCCGTCCTGACGACGTGTGGTCCGCGGTGCGCGATTTCGGCGCGTTGCACACGCGCCTGGTGCCGGGCTTCGTTGCCGACACGCGGCTCGACGGCGATGCGCGGATCGTGACGTTTGCCAATGGCAGCGTCGCGCGCGAGCAGCTGGTCGATTGCGACGAAACACGGCGGCGGCTGGTCTATGCCATCGCCGACGAGCGGATCAGCCACTACAGCGCGTCGGTGCAGGTGTTTTCCGACGGCGATGCGCGCAGCCGGCTGGTCTGGACCGTCGACCTGTTGCCGAACGAGATCGCGCCCTATGTCGACGGGCAGATGGATCAGGCGGCGCTGGCGCTGCGGAAAACCTTTGGGCGCGACGCGGCATGAACCGGCCCGTCGGTTCGCCATGAGGATTACGACAGAGCGGGGCGGCGATCCGGCGCCGGGCCGCCCTTCGGTCCCCAGCGCGTGAAGATGACGCTGGCGGCGGAGAGCACGCCGAGCACCACCATGGAGGCCGCCGCCAGCGCAAAATAGTTCGCCGCTGACGCATTGGTGGTCGACAGCCACCAGCCGCCGGCGGCGACGAACACCAGCCGCGCGGTTTGCGCCAGCACCGGGCCCAGCACCTTCGCGGCGCCCTGCGAGGAAAAATACATCGAGATCGACAGCCCGATGAAGGCATACATCGGTGCGGCGATCGACAGATACTGCCGGCTGGCGGCGCGCACGCCCGGATCGTCGGTGAAGATGTTCACCCAGAGATCGGGAAATATCGCGATCGCGGTGGCGAACACGCCGACCGACACGAAGGCGACGCAGCCCGCGATCCAGGCGATCCGCCGCGCCCGCGCCACCCGCTGCGCGCCGATCGCCATTCCGACCATCGGCACCGAGGCGATGCCGACCGCGAAGGCGATCGAGGTCAGCATGAATTCGAGCCGGGCGCCGACGCCATAGCCCGCCAGGATTTCGGTGCCGAACTGCGCCAGCATGTGGGTGAAGATGGCGACGGTCAGCACCGACTGCAGCGGCGAGAAGCAGGAGATGGCGCCGACCTTCAGGATGTCGAAGAACATCGCCCACTGAATCCGCAGGCCCCTGATCCTGGGAACCACGCGCGCGCGCCCGGAAAAGATGTACCAGGCCATCACGGAGACGCTGATCACATAGGCGACCAGCGATCCGGCGGCGACGCCGCGCATGCCGAAGGACGGGATCGGCCCGAGGCCGAGGCCGAGGATGCCGCCGAGAATGATCTGGCAGGTAGCGGACGACAGCATCAGGAGCGACGGCAGCTTCATGTTGCCGGTGCCGCGCAAAAGTCCCGCAAACGTGTTCATCAGCCAGGGCACCACCGCGCCGCCGAAGAAGATCTGCACATAGCCGATGGCCTGCGCCAGCACGTTGCCGCGACCGCCAAGCAATTCGAGCAGCGTGGGCCCAAAGATGAGCATGCCCAGCATGAACACGAGTCCGAGGCCGATGCCGATCAGCATCGCATGCGCCGCCAGCGTCGAGGCGCGGTCGATATCGCCGGCGCCGATCGCACGCGCGATCGCCGAGGCCACGCCGCCGCCCATCGCGCCGCCCGACATGGTCATGGTCAGGATCACGAACGGAAACACCAGCGCCATCGCCGCCAGCGACTCGACACCGAGCCGGCCGATATAGGAGGTCTCCGCGATCACCACGCAGGTGCCGGCCGAGAGCGCGATCACGTTCGGCCAGGCCAGCCACAGCAGCGTGCGCAGGATCGGCCCCTCGACCAGCGCGTTCTTCACCGGCGCTTCCGGCGGCGGAAGCGGGCGTTCGCCGCCGTCTACGGGAATCTCGGCGACACCGATATCGGACATTTCTTCTCCCGCGCGCACCCGCGCTGCAGCCCGATCTATCTGCCGTGCTGGCCGTTTCCTAGCACCGATCGCAGGCGATTCCATGCGCGCCGGGCGCATGGGCCGCCTGCGCCCATCTTACCCTCCCCTGGAGGGGGGAGGGTCGACGCGACTGAAAGGAGCGGCGGGGTGGGGTGACGGTCTCCCGTATCAGGAAGTGTCCGGGTTGAGGGACCTTCACCCCACCCCGTCTCGCATCTTGCGATGCGAGCCGACCCTCCCCCTCCAGGGGAGGGTAAGAAAGCGATCAGCCGATCGACCAGACGAAGGGCGGCTTGCCGCCCGGCGACGGTTTCAGATGCACAGGGATATGGCGGCCGCAGCCCGCGGCGAGGCCTTCCAACAAGCCTTCGAGCACTTTTGTGCAGGCCGGGTGATAATCGTCGAGATCGGCCATCAAATTCCAGCTCTGCTGACGGATCTCGAACGCGCCGCCGGACTCGCTGATCTCGGCGACATCGTCCTGCGCGTCGAACAGCGCGCGCAGGAACGCCGCGAACTCCGTGGCCGATCCGCGCGTCGCGCCGAGACCGCGCGCGATCTCGTCGAAATACTGCATGCCGATCAGTTTGCCGGTGAGATGCAGGAGGTAGCCGGCATCCTCGGGGCCGAACACCTGCACCATCACGGGCGCGGCGGTGCGCACATATTCCATTGCATAGTTGCGGTAGGCCTTTTCCAGCCGCGGCTTCGGCCAGCTGGCAACCGGCAATGCCGGGGCCGCGGCGGGATCGAACATCGGCGCCTCAAGATGGCGGGCGAACACCATGCGCTGATCGATCTCGAGCGGATGGTCGTATTCGCAATAATAGCCTTCCAGCCCGTCCTGGCCGTCGACGCTCTGCTTGGTACAGACAAAACCCAGCCGGAGGTCGCCGAGGGCGGCGCCGTTGTTGGCGTGCCAGCCGCGCAGCATCGCGCGCGAGACTTCGCCGGGCACGCCGCAGATCGCGGTGCCCTACCAGATCCAGCGCGGCGGCGGATAGCGGATCCAGGCCGTACGGTCGCTCTCGAACATGTATTCGACATGGACGCCGCCGATCCAGTTCGACAGATAGTGATACTGCGCCGCCGCCACCGCCGGCGGCAGATGGCTCAGCCCCAGCTTTTCCAGCCCGGGCAGGAAGCGTTCCTGCTGCTGGCGGCGAAACACCCGGAACACGAATTCCGCGGCATCGGCGGTACCGCGCCGCGTCACCACGGTCAGGATCAACCCGGTGAAAAAAGCGTGATAGAGATCGGCGACGCTGCGCCATCGCAGCCATTGCGCCTCGCGCGCGCCGTCGGTCGTCTTGTTCATGGCGATCCTCCAAGCCCCCGGTTCCGCGGGTCGATCCCTTCGGCCTGAGACCGACGGGTACCCGCTCCCGACCAAAACATCGAAAACAACCCCATGTACAGTAGGCAAGGTGTTGGTTCGGCTCGGTTTTCCATCACACGAAATTCATGGCGGAAGCCGTGAACATCGGCAGGCTTGCGGCATTGTACATGGCAATTTTCAAGGAGCCATCATGCGCAACGCAATCCTGTTGGGCCTCTGTATCGGATCGTTGGCGCTTCCGCTCGCCTCCTGCGACGAGCCCGCCAATACCGCCGTCGCCGAGAAGACCTTTGGCCCCTCCCCCACCCTGCCGGCCCCGGAGCAATCGTGGCTGCCCACGATCAACATCGCGACCGCCTCCAGCTGGCCCGACGGCGGCAAGCCCAAGGCTGCCGGCGGCATGGCGGTGAATGCGTTTGCGACCGGGCTCGATCATCCGCGCACGGTCCATATGCTGCCGAATGGCGACGTGCTGGTGGCGGAAAGCAATGCGCCGCCGAAGCCTGGTGGCGGCGTCAAGGGCTGGATCATGAAGATGTTCATGAAGCGCGCCGGCGCCGGCGTCCCCAGCGCCAATCGCATTACGCTGCTGCGCGATGCCGACGGGGACGGTGTCGCCGAGACCAGGAGCGTCTTCCTCGAAAAATTGAACTCACCGTTCGGCATGGCGCTGGTCGGCGGGGAATTCTACGTCGCCAATGCCGATGCCATCGTGAAATTTCCGTACCGCGCCGGCGACACGAAAATCACGGCGCCGGGCGTGAAACTGGCGGACCTGCCGGCCGGCCGCAACCATCACTGGACCAAGGACCTCGTCGCCAGCCCCGATGGCTCGAAACTTTACGCCACCGTGGGCTCCAACAGCAACATCAGCGAGAACGGCATGGAGGAGGAGACCAATCGCGCCGCCGTGCTCGAGGTCGATCGCGTCTCCGGCAAGTGGCGCGTGTTCGCTTCCGGCCTGCGCAATCCCAACGGGCCGGCATGGGAACCGAAATCAGGCGCGCTGTGGGTGGTCGTCAACGAGCGCGACGAACTCGGCAACGATCTGGTGCCGGATTACATGACCTCGGTGAAGGACGGCGCGTTCTATGGCTGGCCCTACAGCTATTTCGGCCAGCATGTCGACGACCGCGTGCAACCGCAGCGGCCCGATCTGGTCGCGAAGGCGATTGCTCCCGACTACGCGCTCGGCGCGCATACGGCCGCGCTCGGGCTCGCCTTCAACACGGGAAGTCTGTTTCCCCAGGAAATGGCCGGCGGCGCCTTCATCGGCCAACACGGCTCATGGAACCGGAAACCGCGCGCCGGCTACAAGGTGATCTTCGTACCGTTCGCCGATGGCAAACCCTCGGGCAAGCCGCAGGACGTGCTGACCGGCTTTCTCAATGACAGCGGCGAAGCGCAGGGCCGTCCGGTCGGCGTCGCGCTCGACAAAGAGGGCGCGCTGCTGGTGGCCGACGACGTCGGCAACACGATCTGGCGCGTGACGCCGGCGGCGAAGTCGGCGGCGCGGTGAGCTCAACGCAGCCCGCCTAGACCACCTTGCCGAAGACGGCGCCGATCCCCGCCGTCAGCGCCATTGCAAAGGCGCCCCAGAAGGTCACGCGGATGGTCGGCTTCAGCAAGCCGGCTCCGCCGGCTTTCGCTCCGATCGCGCCTAGCAAAGCGAGGAACAGCAACGATCCCGCCGACACCACCGGGATCAGGAGGCTGGATGGCGAGACCAGGACCAGCACGAGCGGCGCCGCCGCCCCGACGGAGAAGGTCGCAGCCGAGGCCAGCGCCGCCTGCACCGGGCGCGCGGTCGTGACCTCGGAGATGCCGAGTTCGTCGCGGGCATGCGCACCCAGGGCGTCTTTCGTCATCAACTGCTTTGCGACCTCGCGGGCGAGTCCAACCTCGACACCGCGCGCGACATAGACCTGGGCCAGTTCTTCGCGCTCGAACAGGGGATCGTCGGCCAACTCCCGCGTCTCGCGGGCGAGATCGGCGTGCTCGGTATCGGACTGCGAACTGACCGACACATATTCGCCGGCCGCCATCGACATCGCGCCCGCGACCAGACCGGCCACGCCGGTCAGCAGCACATCGCCTTGCGAAGCAGAAGCCGACGCCACGCCCAGGATCAGGCTCGAGGTCGAAATGATTCCGTCATTGGCGCCGAGCACGGCCGCCCGCAGCCAGCCGATGCGCTCGACGAGATGGTTTTCCTTGTGGAGGCGACTCATGGATCAATCCTTGCGCGAACCGTCGCGTCGCGCGAGACAGCTTCCCAACGAGCTGCGGATTCGGCAATGATCTGCATCAACATGTGCGATTGCGGCAGGACGCCGTCGTACTTGCCGGAGACGATAGCGAACGGCTGACCGCGACGAGTTGGTCTGACGCACAGGAAGCCAATGTTCAATCTGCCTCCCCTGCTCCTGAACCTCGCGGTCGCGCTCGGCATCGGGCTCCTGATCGGCGCCGAGCGCGAGCGCCGCAAGGGGCAAGGCCCCGCGCGCGCGCCGGCGGGCATCCGCACATTTGCGGTAGTCGCGCTGGCCGGGGCCATCAGCGCGATGGTGGGCGGGGCGCTGGTGCTGGCCGTCACCGTCGCGGGCGTGGCCGCGCTGACCGCCGCCGCCTATTTCAGATCGCGCGACGAGGACCCCGGCCTGACCACCGAGATCGCGCTGGTTTTGACCGCGCTGCTTGGCGGCCTTGCGATGCAACAGCCGGCGCTGGCGGCCGGTATCGCGGTTGCGCTCGCCGCCCTGCTGGCGGCGCGCTCCCCGCTGCATCATTTCGTCCGTTCGGTGCTGACCGAGGCAGAGGTGAGAGATGCGCTGATCTTCGCCGGCGCGACGCTGGTGGTCCTGCCGCTGCTGCCCAACCAGGTGATGGGCCCCTATGACGCGCTTAATCCGCGCTCGATCTGGATCGTCGTCATCCTGGTGATGGCGATCAGCGCCGCCGGCTACATTCTCATCCGGCTGCTCGGCGCGCGCTTCGGCTTACCGATCGCAGGATTCGCAGCGGGGTTTATCTCCAGCACCGCGACCATCGGCGCCATGGGCGCGCGGGTCCAGAAGAGTCCCGGCATCCTCACCGCGGCGGCCGCGGGCGCGGCGCTGTCGACCGTCGCCACCATCGTGCTGATGGCCGTGCTGCTCGGCGCCACCAGCCTCGCCACGCTGCGCGCGCTTTCCGTTCCGCTGATCTGCGCCGGCATTGCCGCGACCGCCTATGGCGGCTTCTTCACGATCCGGATCTTGCGCGAAAAGGACATGCCGGATCCGCAGCCGGGACAGGCGTTCAGCCTGCCGGTCGCGCTGATCTTCGCCCTGACCCTTTCCGCGGTGCTGATTGCCTCGGCCGCGCTGCAGGACTGGTTCGGCGAGACCGGAACCATCGTCGCGGCGGCGGCCGCCGGCTTCGTCGACACCCACTCCGCCGCCATCGCGGTGGCTTCGCTGGTCGCCTCCGGAAAGATGGGTGCTGCCGACGCGGTGTTTCCCGTCCTCGCCGCGCTCACCACCAACACCGTCAGCAAGATGGTGTTTGCCTGGAGCAGCGGCAGCCGGGCGTTCGCGGCGCGGCTGATTCCGGGCCTGATCCTGGTCGCCGGCGCGGCCTGGGCCGGCGCGCTGTTGATGCGGTAGAGGCTCCGCCACGATAGTAGTCCAAGATCGTCATTGCGAGGAGCGCTTGCGACGAAGCAATCCAGCTTCTTCTTTTTCGTGGCAAAGATGGATTGCTTCGCTGCGCTCGCAATGACGGTCACACCCGAAAATGCTTGCTCAGCTTCAGGCCCTGGGCCTGGTAGTTGGAGCCGATGCGTTGGCCGTACAGGGCGTCGGGGCGTGAGAGCATCTTCTCGTAGACGAGGCGGCCGACGATCTGGCCGTGCTCGAGGATGAAGGGCACTTCGCGCGAGCGCACTTCCAGCACCGCGCGCGAACCCTGTCCGCCGGCGCTGGCGTAGCCGAAACCGGGGTCGAAGAAGCCGGCATAATGCACGCGGAATTCGCCGACCAGCGGATCGAACGGCACCATTTCCGCGGCGTAGTCCGGCGGCACCTGGACGGCCTCTTTCGACGCCAGAATATAGAACTCGCCGGGATCGAGAATGAGGCTGCCGTCGGGCCTTGCTGCGATCGGTTCCCAGAATTCGCCGACGGCGTAGCCGCCGCGGCGGTCGATATCGACGACGCCGGTGTGACGCTTGGCGCGGTAGCCAACGAAGCCATCGGAATTTTCACCCGAGAGGTCGACGCTGAGCGCGACGCCGTTGACGAGATCGGCATCGTCGACATCGACCAGCCGCTCGGCCTCATGCAGCGCGTCGAGTTCGTCGGCGTTGAGGATGGCGTCGCCGGTGCGGAAGCGCACCTGTGACAGCCGCGAGCCCTCGCGCAACAGCACCGGAAAGGTCTTCGGGCTGATCTCGGCATAGAGCGGGCCGTGATAGCCGGCGCCGATCATGTCGAAGCGCCTGGTGCCGTCGGCGATCACGCGGGTGAAGACATCGAGCCGCCCGGTCGAGCTTTTGGGATTGGCGGCGGCAACGATTTCCGGCGGCAGCGCGAGACTCTCCAAAAGCGGCACGATGTAGACGCAATTGGTTTCCAGCACCGCGCCGTCGGTCAAATCGATTTCGTGCAGCTTCAACTCGTCGATGCGCTCGGCCACCGTGGCGCCGGGACCTGGCAGGAAACTCGCGCGAACGCGATAGGCGATGTCGCCGAGCCGCAGATCGAGGCTCGCCGGCTGGATCTGGCTTTCGACGAAGGGATAGGCCGGCAGAATCAGGCCGGCATCCGCCATCGCCGCGATCATAC